>NZ_KV801780.1:0-104271 GCF_001810515.1 Rothia sp. HMSC075F09 | reverse complement strand
GGGTGCGGTACTCAACCCGCACCCGCCGCTTTCCTGTCAGCACAGCACTGCACGCGCCCGCGCTAAGCAGCACACCTATTTCACACGCCACCCGCACACTACCCACGCTTTCAAACCGCACCTCAAGGAGAACCATGAGCGCCCCCATCTTCTACATCAGCACGGAAGAATATGACGCACTCACCCCCGGCGCCACCTGCGCGCTCAGCGGCTCCGAAGGCAAGCACGCCCTCGTCAAGCGCCTTGAGCTCGGCGAACGCATCGACCTGGGTGACGGCACCGGCCGCCGCGCACTCGGTACGGTCGCCTCCATCAACGCGGACGGCGTGAGCGTGCAGGTGCAGGAGCTGCGCGAGGAACGCAGCGTGCCCTCCATCTACCTGGTGCAGGCGCTCGCGAAGGACGGCCGCGACCTGCTCGCCATCGAAACCGCGACCGAGCTGGGCGTGTACGGTGTGCTTCCGTGGAGTGCGGACCGCTCCATCGTGCGTTGGAAGGGGGAGCGCGCCTCCAAGGCACACACCAAGTGGCAGAACACCGTCACCGCCGCGGCAAAGCAGTCGCGCCGCGCGCTCATTCCCGAAGTGTACGACCTGTACAGCACCGCCGACCTGGTGGAACTCATTGAAGAAGTTGCCGGCTCTGAGCAGTCCGCCGCCGTGTTCATCCTGCATGAGCAGGCGACCGAACGCCTCAGCGCCCTGGCACGCAAGCTTGTAGAGGCAGGGAACCTGCCCGAGGAAATCTACCTGCTCGTCGGCCCCGAAGGCGGCATCAGCGACCGCGAAGTGCAGCTCTTCACCGACGCTGGCGCGCAGCTGGCACTACTCGGTGACGAGGTACTGCGTTCCTCCACCGCCGGTTCTGCCGCCATGTGCACCCTGAACGTGGTGCTGGGCCGCTGGTAGAGCGCCGCTGACAGGAATCCACCGGGGCGTGGTGCATCACGCGCATCTATACTTGTAAATACATCACTAGCCAAGGAGCCCATATGACTACCTCCCGACCTCTCTCGACCGCGCGCACCGTATCCTTCAAGAGCGCCGCAGAAATGATCGCCGTGCTCGGCCCGCAGGACGCGCACCTGGCGATTATCGAGGACTACTTCGAGCAGATTAGCCTGCGCCCCAAAGACCTGGACGTGCTCATCACCGGCCCCTCCGAGGCCGTCAACACCGCTGCAAAGCTGCTGAACGAACTGCGCGTGCTCTCCAGCCACGACACGCAGATTACCGTGCAGGTCATTCACCGCCTCATGGGCATGCTCGGCGACGAACTGAGCAACCCGGCGCACTCGCTGTCCACCAGCATCCTCTCCACCCGCGGCACCACGATTCGCCCCAAGACCATTAACCAGAAGAAGTACGTGGACGCTATCGACGCGAACACCGTCATCTTCGGTATCGGCCCGGCGGGTACCGGTAAGACCTACCTCGCCATGGCGAAGGCTGTGCAGGCGCTGCAGAGCCACGAAGTGAACCGCATTATCCTCACCCGCCCCGCCGTGGAGGCTGGCGAGCGTCTGGGCTTCCTGCCCGGCACCCTCAACGAGAAGATCGACCCGTACCTGCGCCCGCTCTACGACGCACTGCACGACATGCTTGAACCCGAAACCATCCCCAAGCTCATGGAGGCGGGCACCATCGAGGTCGCACCGCTGGCGTACATGCGTGGCCGTACCCTCAACGACGCATTCATCATCCTTGACGAGGCGCAGAACACCACCGCCGAGCAGATGAAG
Organism: Rothia sp. HMSC075F09; assembly: GCF_001810515.1. NCBI lineage: Bacteria > Bacillati > Actinomycetota > Actinomycetes > Micrococcales > Micrococcaceae > Rothia > Rothia sp. HMSC075F09. The sequence goes on along the minus strand of NZ_KV801780.1, from coordinate 102,530 downwards.
ATGTTCCTGACCCGCCTGGGCTTCGGATCGAAGATGGTCATTACCGGTGACATCACCCAGATTGACCTGCCCGGTGGCGCCGCCTCCGGCCTGAAGCAGGTTCGCAACATTCTGCAGGGTGTGGAGGATATTCACTTCAGCATCCTGGAATCCTCCGACGTGGTTCGCCACACCCTGGTGTCGAACATTGTGTCCGCATACGACCAGTGGGGCGAAGACCAGAAGGCAATGGAACGCAAGCGCAACCGCAAGGTCAAGCGCGCCACCATCGAGGCCGCAGCCGAGAAGCTGCTGGACCGCGCCGGCATCAACGGCGGCTCCGAAAAGAACGCCGAGAACAACTCCGACAACGCACACCCGGAAGGACGCTAAACGGTGGCAGAGATCGAATTCGACTGTGAAGAACCCGCAACCGGTGCCGACCCGGCAACCGACGCCTTCATCCGCGAATCTTTCGAAGCGGTAGACACCGAGGTGCTCACCCGCCTCGTCGAGCACGCCTTCAAACGCATGCACCTTGCCGATGACACCTACCTGTCCATCGCCATCGTGAATGAAGACGAAATGGAACGCGTGCACGTCGAGTGGATGGACTTGCCCGGCGCAACCGACGTGATGAGCTTCCCTATGGACGAACTGGAACCGGGAACCCCCGAAAACCCCTCCAGCGGCATGCTCGGTGACATCATCCTCTGCCCGCCCGTCGCCGCACGTCAGGGCGCAGACGCGGGTCACAGCACCCTCGATGAGCTGTGCCTGCTCACCACCCACGGCATTCTGCACTGCCTCGGCTACGACCACGGCACCGCCGAAGAGGAAGCTGAAATGTTCGGCATTCAGCGCTCCATCCTCGAAGAGTTCCTGGGCCGCCCGGCACCGGTCGAAACCCGACACTAGGGGAGCGGCGTGGACATTCTACTCACAGCCCTCCTCGCCGTTCTCGCGCTCTGCTTGACCGTGGTCGCGGCAATCGCCGAAACCGCGTTCACCTACCTGCCGCACAACGAGGCTGAGGAGGCAGTGGAGGCACACCCGGACACCCTCGGCGCCCGCGTCCTGCAGCGCACCCTCGACGGTGACTCCGAGGCGTACACGCACCCGCTGCGCCTGACCCGCCTCATTGCGGCAGCCGCCGCGGTGCTCGCCACCATGACCTGCCTGCTGAACCTGGTCGAGGTGCACGCGCTCGCCGTCGTACTGACCCTCGTGATCGTTGCGCTGGTGGGCTACCCGATTCTGCATGTGCTAGCGCGTGCTCTGGGACGTAACCGTCCGGTCGCCTCGATTCGTGTGCTGGCTCGCCCGGTGCACTACCTGTCGGTTCTGCTGAGCCCGGCGACCGGTCTGCTCGATAAGCTCAGTGTGCGCCTGGCGCCGGAACGTTCGGCTGAGGCCCCGGTGGGTGTGTTCGATGAGGAGGAGCTGCGCGAGTTCCTGGACCGCGCCTCCGACGCTGAAACCATCGAGGATGACGAGGCGCAGATGGTGCAGTCCGTCTTTGAGATGGATGATACCCGCATCCGTTCGCTCATGGTTCCGCGTACCGACATGCTCACCGCTAGCCGTGACACCCCTCTGCGTGAGGCGCTGAGCCTGTTCCTGCGTTCGGGTTATTCGCGTATGCCGGTGATTGGTGATTCGAGCGATGAGATTCTGGGCGTGCTCTACCTGAAGGACGCGATGCGCGCCTTCATCCTGCACGGTGAGGCGCCGGAAGGTACCGCCCTGCCGACCGTGGTTGAGCTGATGCGCCCGGCGCGTTTTGAGCCCGAGTCGAAGCGCGCCATGGATCTGCTGCGTGAGATGCAGCGTGAGTCCACGCACGTGGCGATCATTGTTGATGAGTACGGCGGCACCGCCGGTCTGATCACGCTTGAGGACCTGATTGAGGAGCTGGTCGGCGATATCTCTGACGAGTACGATCACGAACGCCCCGAGTACACGCTGAACGATGACGGCACGTTCCGTCTGTCTGCCCGCCTGGGTATTGATGAGCTGGGCGAGATTTTCGGTCGTGAACTCGAGGATGAAGATGTTGATACGGTGGGCGGTCTGCTCGCTAAGCATCTGGGTATGGTGCCGATTGTCGGTTCTGAGATTGAGATTGACGGTATTCATATTCGTGCGATTGGTTCGTCGGGCCGCCGCCACCAGGTGGACATGCTGCAGGCGTGGTACGAGCCGCCTCGTGATGAGCAGCAGGGTGCTGAAGGTTCCTCGGAGCCTAATTCCTCGGAGGTTGCTGACATCCTCAGCGTGGATACGGAGCCGCCCGCTGTGGCTGAGCCGCATGCGCATCCGGATCTTCCGGGAGATATTGCAGAGGCTGAACCGGCAACCGATCAGCGCGGCAACCGCTAGATATCGAACATAGACGCCGCATTTTCCCTAACACACTTTGAGTCGGCCGCCCCGCCCCGGAAGGCGCAGGCAGATGAGGCTGGCACCCCATACACCCCGCACGGGGTTTGACAAGGAGAAACACAATGGACCAGGAGTACACCCCGCTCGATTTGAGCACTCTGGACTTGAGCACCCCGCTGCCGACCTACCCGGCGGATTTCCGTTCGGGTTTCGCGTCGCTGGTGGGCCGCCCGAATGCGGGTAAGTCTACCCTGACGAACGCTATGGTCGGTCAGAAGGTGGCTATCACCTCGAACCGTCCGCAGACGACCCGCCACACGATCCGCGGTATTGTGCACAAGGACGAGTACCAGCTGATTCTGGTGGACACCCCGGGTATTCACCGCCCCCGCACTCTGCTGGGTGAGCGTCTGAACGACCTGGTGGCAAGCACCCTTTCGCAGGTGGATGTGCTGGGCTTCTGCATTCCGGCGAATGAGAAGATCGGTCCGGGTGACCGTTACATTGCCTCGCAGCTGGTGGCGTCGAGCAATAAGCCGGTGGTTGCTATTGTGACGAAGGCTGACACTGTGAGCTCTGAGGAGCTGCGTGAGCAGCTGCTGGCTGTTGAGGCGCTCGGCGAGGAGGTCATGAGCGCTGAGCGTGCGGCTCGTGCTAAGCGTGCCGCGCATCGTGCGAAGCAGAAGGGTAAGGGCCCCAAGGGTAAGGGCGGCAAGAATGATGCTGTGCCTTTCGCGAAGGGTTCGGGTCCTGCGGCTAAGCGCCGCTCCGGTGAGGTTGCTGAGCCGATGCCGGTTGACGGTAAGGGCGGCTGGGCTGCGATTATCCCGGTGTCTGCTGTGAAGCATTTCCAGGTGGATGCGGTTGCTGACCTGTTGGCGCAGTACACTCCGCTGTCGCCGCCGCTGTACCCGGAGGGTGAGCTGACCGATGAGCCGGAGGCAACCCTCATCGCGGAGCTGGTGCGTGAGGCTGCCCTGGAGGGTGCGCGTGAGGAGCTGCCCCACTCGATTGCTGTGACGGTTGAGGAGATGGAGTTCCGTGAGGGCCGACCTGCGGATAACCCGCTGCTGGATGTGCACGTGAACCTGTTTGTGGAGCGTGAGTCGCAGAAGTACATCATTATCGGTAAGGGCGGCTCGAATCTGCGCAAGATTGGTACGAAGGCTCGTGAGCAGATTGAGGCGATGCTCGGTACCCGCGTTTATTTGAATATTCATGTGAAGGTTGCGAAGGAATGGCAGTCTGACGCGCGTGCGTTGAACCGCTTGGGATTCTAGTAGCTTTCCTACTCATTCGGCGCTCATAGGGAAGAGTGTTACTCTGAGAAAGCACTTGCTCACCGGCAGAAAGAGAAAAGGTATGCCCCAGGCACCTCGTTTACGAAGCACCGGTCGTCATATGCGCACGACGGTGATGACTTCAAACCGCAATAAGTGGATTGCTCTGCTTACTGCTTGCATGCTCGTCATTGTTGTTGGCTTTGGTGGCGTGTTGGCTCTGCGTATGCGCAATAATCTGCATACTCAGGAGCTGAACATCAGCAATTACAAGGACGGCCTGGAGAACGGCGCCTTGGACATTCTCGTGATTGGCTCCGATACCCGTAAGGGCAATAACGGTGCGTACGGTGATGAGGATGACCGCAATTCTGAGGCTCGCGCGGACGTGATGATGCTGCTGCAGATCAGCAAGGACCGTAAGAACGTGAGCGTGCTGTCGTTCCCGCGTGACCTGATGGTTGATGTGCCGCAGTGTACTGATCCTGAGAGTGGCACCGTGTACCCGGCTGAGGAGAACGTTCAGATTAACGAGTCTCTGTCTCGCGGTGGTGCCGGTTGTACTGTGGCGACCATTAGCAAGCTGACCGGTGTGAATATTGACCACTTCATGTTGGTGGACTTTAACGCTGTGAAGGAGCTGTCAAAGGTTGTTGGCGGCGTTCAGGTGTGTGTGGACGCTCCGATTGATGACGAGTACAGTGGCCTGAAGCTTCCTGCCGGTACTTCTTCGGTTGAGGGTGAGCAGGCTCTTGCGTTCTTGCGTAGCCGCCACGGCTTCTCGGATGGTTCCGATATTGGTCGTATTCAGGCTCAGCAGGGCTTCTTGTCTTCGCTGCTGCGTAAGGTGAAGAGCGAGGGTACTCTGTCGAATCCGGGCCGTCTGATTAACATTGCTGAGGCGATTACTCAGAACGTGACGGTGGATAAGAACCTGGGTAATATCAGCACTCTGGTGGGTGTTGGTGCGACTCTTGGTGGTGTGGACCTGTCGAATGTTGTGTTTGCGACGGTGCCGACTGAGCCGTGGAGCCAGGATGCGAACCGCCTGCAGGTTTCTGCGGATGCTGCGAACGTGTTCCAGCGTCTGCGTGATGATAAGTCGCTGAAGGAGGAGAAGGCTCCGGAGGCGCCGGCTACTGCTGCCGCTCCGGTTCAGCTCGATCGTACGGTTCCGGTGAACGTGTACAACGCGACCGGTCTGGATGGCCGCTCGGCTACGATCGCTTCGGTGATTGAGGGCCTGGGCTACACGAATGTTACTCCGGGTACCTCCGCTAGCCCGACGAACTTCACCACGGTGTTCTACTCGACCGGTTACGAGGCGGAAGCGAAGGAAATCGCCGCGAAGCTGAACGTAACCCGCGTGGTGGCTACTGAAGAGGTTCTGGGCGTGTCGGTGACGATTGGTACTGACTTCCCGTCCGGTGAGGCGATGGAGAAGCAGGAGGCTGCGATTGCGGGTAACGCGACCGGTCAGACTGCTGATCAGCACAAGTGCCAGACTGCTTTCGCCTACTAGGTTGTAGCTAGTAGAACATAGCGCAGATACGTGAATAGCGAACAGAAGGGGCGTAGCGCCAGAAATGGTGGCTGCGCCCCTTTGTCGTTGATTCTTTCCAGATGATGGACGGCTTCCCGGGTGCCCTGCCACCGCCTCCGACCCCTGTGATAGCGTGGAGGCATGACTATTGACGGTGAGAGCAAGCGCGGGGTTACCCGCCAGGCAGTGAACCTGCTGCTTATTCGCCGGAACGGGGCACGCTAGAATCTGCCGCAACCGTTCCGGCTTTTTGACGCGGCATCTCACCTTCGCATCCTTTCTGATGCACCGCCTTGACCACGGCTGCCGGGGACCGATACCCGGCACGGTACGAGCCCCACATTTGGGGTAGAGCGAGACGGACCAACCAACAGGAAATTCATCATGAAAAACCACCAGAAGCCCAGCCCCATGCCGGTACACAAGTACCGCCCTTTCCGCGAGCAGATTGTTGTTGACCTGCCGGACCGCACTTGGCCGGATAAGGTCATTGAGAAGGCTCCGCGCTGGTGCGCAGTGGATCTGCGTGACGGCAACCAGGCGCTGATTGACCCCATGGACACCGACCGTAAGCTTGCGATGTTCAAGCTGCTGGTGAAGATGGGTTACAAGGAAATTGAGGTTGGTTTCCCCTCGGCGTCGCAGACTGACTTTGATTTTGTGCGTACCCTCGTTGAGGACGGCCACATCCCCGCAGATGTAACCATTCAGGTTCTGGTGCAGGCGCGTGAGCACCTGATTGCCCGCACTTTTGAGGCGATTGAGGGCGCACCGCGGGCGATTGTGCACTTCTACAACTCGACCTCCGTTCTGCAGCGTCGCGTGGTGTTCAACCAGGATCAGGAGGGCGTGCTGGATATCGCCCTGCAGGGTGCGCGCCTGTGCCGCAAGTACGAAGAGCAGATGATCTCTGACACTAAGGTCATCTACGAGTACTCGCCCGAGTCTTTCACCGGCACTGAGCTGGAGTACGCGGCTCGCGTGGTGAACGCTGTAGCTGAGGAGCTGGAGGTCGGTCAGAACGGCCGCGAGCTGATTGTGAACCTGCCCGCTACCGTTGAGATGGCTACCCCGAACGTGTACGCCGACTCTGTCGAGTGGATGCACCGCAACTTGAACCACCGCGAGCACATTGTGCTGTCGCTGCACCCGCACAATGACCGCGGTACCGGCGTGGCTGCTGCTGAGCTGGGTTACCTGGCGGGCGCTGACCGTATTGAGGGTTGCCTCTTCGGTAATGGCGAGCGCACCGGTAACGTTGACCTGGTCACTTTGGGCCTGAACATGTACACCCAGGGTATTGATCCGCAGATTGATTTCTCTGATATTGACGGTATCCGTAAGACTGTTGAGTACTGCAACCAGTTGAAGGTGCACGAGCGTTCGCCGTATGGTGGCGACCTGGTGTTCACTGCGTTCTCTGGTTCTCACCAGGACGCTATTAAGAAGGGCTTTGAGGCTCTGGAGCGTACCGCTGCTGAGGCGGGTAAGACCGTGGATGAGGTTTACTGGGAGGTTCCGTACCTGCCGATTGATCCTCGCGACCTGGGTCGTACCTACGAGGCGATTATTCGTGTGAACTCGCAGTCCGGTAAGGGCGGTATGGCGTACCTGCTGAAGCAGGATCACGGTCTGGATCTGCCGCGTCGTGCTCAGGTTGAGTTCTCGAAGATTGTTCAGGCTCGTACTGACGCTGAGGGTGGCGAGATGACCAGCGAGAAGCTGTGGAACATCTTCGCGGATGAGTACCTGCCTGCTGCTGATCCGCAGAACCGTTGGGGTAAGTACCGTATTGAGTCGATTAACATTGATTCGGCTGATACTGGTGCGACTACTCTGCGTGTTGGTCTGAACATTGATGGTCACACGTACACTCGTTCGGCTTCGGGTACCGGTCCGGTGGATGCTCTGCAGAACATCCTGTCGGGCGAGGGCGTGGATATTCGCGTGATGGATTATTCGGAGCACACCATGTCGTCTTCGTCGACTGCTAACGCTGCCTGCTACGTTGAGGCTGCTGTTGGTTCTCGCGTACTGTGGGGCATTGGTGTGGACAGCTCGACGACTCGTGCGGCGTTGAAGGCGATGATTTCGGCTGTGAACCGTGCGCTGCGTGATGAGCGTCAGGCGTAGGCGATAGCCGTACATGCTTTGTGCAAGGTTTGCGGGTGACCGCTGGCTGATGACCGTTAGCCGTGCATGATGTGGGGGCGGGATGCATACTGGGAGTATGTATCCCGCCCTCACGCGTTTAATGTGCGCAGTTGTTGTGTGTATCGGCGTGCTGTGGGGCGAATAATCTGCAGGGAGGAACTCTCATGAAAAGCTACGAATGCTGCAAGTGATGACCCGTTTGAGGTGCAGTATGCGCAGGCGCGGGTGCATCCGTACCAGTTGTTGTTGCGCGATATTTTGGATGCTGAGTTTGCGGTGCTGTACCTGAGTGAGGAGGAGTTCTCGTCCCGTACGGAGCCGCCGCAGGATGTGCGCCGGTCCGGTGAGCATCGTGGTGAGGAGGAGAGCTTCAGCGCCTGGGCTTTGGCGGATCGTCAGCAGCCGCTGGATCGTAAGCCTGCTCTTGTGGGGTGGATTTCGACGGATGACCCGAATGCCGGTAAGGTCCCCAGTGATGTGTTTGAGAATGTGGACCCGCAGACTGGTTATCTGAGTCCTTTCGATTGGGATGCTGAGGATTCGGCGTGGTTTGAGTGGGCGAAGCCGCTGATTGCGGTGGGTACTCACCTGGGTGGCACTCATTTTTATGCGCAGGCTCTTCCGGAGGGTCTGACGGCTCGTTATATTGAGTTCGATGAGTTTGATGTGCTGAATTTTGGGTGCGGTAGCGCTGTTTTTGATTTTGAGACTGGTGTTTTTGACTGGTCGTGCGGCTAGTACGCTTGCGCCGGAGAACGCGCCGCTGACGCACCTTCGACGCGCCGGAGAGCGCGCATTTGAAGTGTTTGCGCGGCCTCCTTGAACCGTGGGTGAACCGTGGATAAGCCCCGGATGCACCGTGGTGTACCTCCTGAAACGGCACCCTGAGCGTTTCACAGTGTGGACGGGGTGGTTTGCGGAAGTTCCACATCACCTTCGGCGAACCGCCCCGGGCGGGTGCGCCTCCTGTATCCTTGAATGCGTGGAATGGATTCAAGCAATTATTTTGGGCTTTGTTCAGGGCCTGACCGAATTTCTGCCGATTTCGTCATCGGCGCATCTGAACATTGTTGGCCAGATTCTGCCGGAGAAGGCTGACCCGGGCGCCGCGTTTACCGCAATCACCCAGCTGGGTACTGAGACCGCGGTCTTGATTTTTTTCTGGCGCGATATTGTGCGCATTGTGAAGGCGTGGTTTGGCGCTCTTACCGGTCGTGTACCGCGCAATGACCCGGATGCCCGCATGGGTTGGCTGATTATTATTGGCTCCCTGCCCATCGGCGTTCTGGGCCTGCTGCTGGAAGACTACATTGACACGCAGTTCCGTAGCCTGTGGATTGTGGCGACCATGCTGATTGTGTTTGCTGTGTTCCTGGGCCTTGCGGACCGTTTTGGTCGTGAGCAGCGTGAGCTGAAGGACCTGACTTTCCGTCACGGCCTGCTGTACGGTTGCGCACAGGCGCTGGCACTGATCCCGGGTGTTTCCCGTTCGGGCGGTACGATTACTGCGGGTCTGTTCATGGGGTACACCCGTGAGGCTGCGGCACGTTACTCGTTCCTGCTGGCCATGCCTGCCGTGTTCATGTCTGGCCTGTACAAGACCTTCAAGGTGGTCACCGGCGAGGAGGCGACCGGCTACTACGGTATTCCCTCGACTATCGTGGCTACTCTGGTTGCGTTTGTGGTGGGTTACCTGATGATTGGCTGGTTCTTGAAGTACGTGTCTTCGAAGTCCTACGGCATTTTCATCTGGTACCGCATTGCGCTCGGTATCCTGATTTTCGTTGGTCTGGGCACTGGCGTTCTGAACGCTACTTCTTCGGCGTTCTAAGGCTTTAGCCCTCAGCGTGATATGACATACCCGTCCGTGAGTTTCTCACGGGCGGGTATTCTTATTGGAGTAGATTTTTTGGCACCCGCATGCCTTGAGGTTGGGCGGCGGGTGTGGCGCGTCCACCGGTTGTGGGCGTTTTTACGGAAAGGAAACCCATGCGAGCTTGGGATGCCCCGGCCTCTGTGACTCTGCCCGGTCAGGCTGCGCTGCCGCGTATTTTTGATACTGCGGCTGGTGAGATTGTTCAGGTTCAGGAGGATAAGGCGGCGAGCCTGTACGTTTGCGGTATCACCCCGTACGACGCGACGCATATGGGTCACGCCTCCACCTATGTTGCTTTTGACTTGCTGCACCGCGCCTGGCTGGATGCGGGCGTGCCGGTGACGTACGTGCAGAACGTGACCGATGTGGACGACCCGCTACTGGAGCGTGCGACCGCGACGAACGTTGATTGGCGTGAGCTGGCTGAGGATCAGACGGAGCTGTTCCGCACCGATATGAAGGCGCTGAACGTGATTCCGCCGGCGCACTATGTGGGTGTGGTGGAGTCCATTGAGTGGCTGTTCCCGCTGATTGAGGATTTGCTGCGCCGCGGCCTGGCGTACCGCGTGCCCGGCTACACCGACGAGCAGGGTGTGGTGCATCCTGACGGTGACGTGTACCTGGATCTGAAGGCTGTGCGTGAGCTGCCCGCGAACGCTGAGGGCTACTCGTGGGCGCCGGGCGAGGTCTGCCACTTGAGCCGTGATGAGATGCTGGAGATTTTCGCTGAGCGCGGCGGCGACCCGAACCGTGCCGGTAAGCGTGACGCACTGGATCCGCTGCTGTGGCGTGTTGAGCGTGAGGGCGAGCCGAGCTGGGATGCCGGCGAGCTGGGCGCGGGCCGCCCCGGCTGGCACATCGAGTGCACGATGATTGCCCGCCGTTTTGTGGATGGTTCGCTGACCGTTCAGGCGGGCGGTAACGACCTGACCTTCCCGCACCACGACCTGGGTGCGGGCCATTCGTGGGCTGTGTCTGCACGCCCGCACGCTAAGCACTACGCGCACACCGGCATGGTTGGTTTGGATGGCCATAAGATGAGTAAGTCCCGCGGCAACCTGGTGCTGGTTTCGCGTCTGCGTGCGGCCGGTGAGGATGCGAACGCGGTGCGTCTGGCGATTATGGGTCAGCATTACCGTTCGGATTGGTTCTGGACTGATGAGCTGCTGGAGCACGCGAAGGCTCGCCTGGACACCTACCGTCATGCGGTGTCGGTGGCTGAGGGCCGTGAGGGTTCCGAAGGTGTCACCGATGAGGCGGCTGTTGAGCTACTGGCTGCTGTTCGTGAGGCACTCGGCGAGGACCTGAACGCTCCGGCGGCGTTGGCGGCTGTGGATGCGTGGGCTGTGAAGGCTCTGGCGGACACCACCATCGGCGGTGGCGCGCTGGTGCGTGACATCCTGGCGGCACGCCTGGGCGTGGTCCTCTAAGATGGCTTCGTCGGTCGTAGAGGAGCTGTACGCTCTTCGCCCGTATGACCGTGAGACGGTTGATGCTCTTGCCGCAGAGATGTTAGCTGAGGTTCGCGCATACGAGGCGCAGAAGGAAACGTAGGGCTTCTGAGAGCAATAAGAGGTGGGTGACTCTGGAATAGTCCAGGGTCACCCACCCCTTTTTGCGTTTAACCGGCTGTAGAACCCGATAACTGATGATGCTCTTCAGCGGCTAGTCTTCGGTGTCTACAAATTCCTCGCGGAAAATCTGTTCACCGGCGAGAACCTCATCAAGGAGCTTCTCCTGAGCGGGTTCCAGGTGCACCAGGTGCGTAAGAGTGTAGAGTAGCCGCTCGTACTCTTCGCTCCAGGCAAGCGGCCATTCTCGCTGAACAATATCGTTGAGCGAGGAGCTACGGCGCACTACCGGCTTCTTGAGGCGGTATTTAGCCCACAGTCCCAGCACCTGGTTACCACCGATGGTGTAGTCGAAGACGCGCTTCTCCACGTTCTCACAGCGTGCCCGGCCGAAGGAGACGGTGCCCATGACGGGGTTGTTCTCTTCCTCAGAGAGGCTATCGACCGGGTCGAGGGAGAAGCTGGGCTTCTTCTCCGGCATCGTCTTGCCCATGTCTACCGTCGGGGTCGGCAGGACGTAGTCTGCACCTTCGGGAATCTGGTGCAGGTACTTCATACCCGGTAGCGGCTCGCCGCGCACACCGTAGGTGTGCAGCCACACGACCTGCTTACCAAGCTGAACAGCGCGTTCCCAGAGCGCAGGGTCGGCGGTGAGGGGCACACGGATACCCGCCTGTTGGAGGGGCTCGTCAAAGGTGCGCACATAGCCGGGGTGTCCGGTGAGCGCCGCCAGGTAATAGACGAGGTCGCCGGGGGCGTTATCGCCGAAACGCTCACGTAGCATCTGCGCGGCAGATCCAGTGAGGTTTGGCGTACCACCAGTATTCAGCGTCGGGTGAGCTCGTCCACCCTCACTTCCCTTAAATGAGTGTTTATCGGGAATGAGGGTGTTAAAGAACAACCCTGGACCTGCTTTGGGGTAGTGTGCGTGCTGTTCCACAATAAAAATCTGCTCAGGGACACGATATTCCCACAGCTGGGGGGAAGGCATGTGGATTAGACGAGAATCCGCCATTACATACTGACGGTCAAAGGAGCGGAACCCTACCGGTACAATAGCCGGCGCGTCCGGAATGACTTCACGAGCAATCTGATCGTTCAGGCTTTCACGGCTCCCCTGGAACGTGTCGGTGCCGGGAAGGGGCTTCTTTCCCTTTGAAATAGTTGTGTCGCGTGTTTCTTTGAAACGCTCGGCACGTACCTGCAAATCATTGCCCTCAATCAGCTCAGCCCAGCGTTCTTCCAAAATGGATGGGGAAGGATCATATACCCACGACCTAGAAGGATTAATCCCAGGAAAATGGTCTAGGTAGAAATCAGGCAATGCCGGGTAACTGTCCCAGTCGCCACCCGCTTCGGGAGCGAACTTATCACCCCAGCCGGAACGCACCGGTTCAAACTCTGCGCTATCCAGTTCGAGGGCAGCAAGAGCCTGTATTTTCTCCGCAAAGGTACCGTGCAGAGCTACATAGCGGATATCCGCAGGGGTTTCCTCATCGGTATTTTCTTCACGCAAGAACAGAGCAATAGACACCGGAGTCTCAATAGCAAAGACAGCGTTCTTCGCCGGCGGGCGCTTACCCTCAGGAGTCACATTAATAATCCATCCGCGGCTAGACGAACGACGAATATACTCGCGCATGCCCGCGAAACCAGGTCCATTCAGATAGCCAGATGCGGTAATGAAGCAGACCACACCCGCACGCTGAGCACTATCGAGCTGGCCCTCCAGAGCACGGAAAGAATCCTCAAAAACCTTCCAAAAAGCCCAGCGCCAGAAATAGACGTACAGGTTCTTCAGCACATACTCGTACTTGCCCTTACCCGATGCACGGAAGTCATCCAGAATAGGGGAAGCGACATCGGCAGAGCGGAAACCCGACTCCACCCAGCCGCCCATACCCTCCGCCTTATCCTTATACGGCGGGTTACCAATGCACACCTGAATAGGCACCTCACGCTTTACCCTAGTTGCCTTATTCGACAACTGAGAAAGCAGACGCAGAGTATTACCGTTCACCGGCTTCTGCTTAGCGTAGGGGTCGCCCAGAGTATCCGCCACATAGAGGTTCAGACCGTCCTCAGGAATGTCAGCCCCCAGCTCCTTAAGGGTCTGGTTCAGGCGAAGCTCTGCCACGGAGAAAGGACCCGACTGCAGCTCAAAGCCGTACAGGTTCTTCGCCAGACGATTCAGGGCACGAGTACGCGCAGCGGGAGAGAGGCTTTCCGCACTTGCCACTTTATGCATAACCGACAGCGGATAGGTGCCGGTACCCATCGCCGGGTCAATCACGGACACACCCTCACTCGCCAGACCGTGCTCCTTGCCCAGGTAGGTGCGCAGAGCGTCATCCACCAGGCGCACCATCTGATTCACCACTTCAACCGGGGTGTAGTAACTACCAGTCTTCTTACGCTGCGCCGGGTTATAGACCTTCAGGAAGTGCTCGTAGAGGTGCAGATACACATCCGACTTGCCGCCAGAAATATCAGCCCAGGAAGCGGCACCCATGACACGCACAATCACGGCGAGAGCGTTATACAGGGAGCTCTTCTCATCCAGGTGCTCGGTCAGCAGACCCAGCGCATTACCCAGCAGACCGTGTTGGGAACGCAAACGACTCGCCATGGTCGAGAATGTCTCAAGACTTAGGTCGTGACCCTCTGAGAGGGCAACCACCAGCGAAAACACAACCGTCTGTGCAAAGCTATCGGCAAACTCTTCATTACTGGTACTCGGGGCGAGAGTATCGCGCCAATCCTTACGCAGACCCACCAGCGGGGGAGGAATCACAAAATCCTCTTCACCCTTCTTCTTAGCTTTCGCTTGATCCGCTTTATAGGTCTTTTCCTGCGCAGCAAGGCCCAAAAGCATCTCTTCACGTAGCAAAGCAGCAAGGGGAGCGAGAGTTTCCACCAACTGTCCAGCACTCTTAATCGGAGCGGGAACCCAACGCAAAAAGTTCAGGAAAAACGTCGCGAGAGCATCCGGTGCGCTCAGCGTGCCATGGCCGCTGAAAGAACCATGCATATGCACTGCGTCGTACCCGGTGCTCGTCAGCACCGGTTCGCCATAACGGTATAGACGCCACTCGGTGCCATTGGTGTACAAAAGGTTTGGAAGGTTCCGCAGACGCTGCCACTGCCTATACTCGTGGCTCTTCTTACTAAAAGAAGCGGGGTCAATGTTCTTACCCGGAGCCTTCAGCTCCACGTAACCGGTTAAAACACCATCGACCGTGATGGCGTAATCAGGGCGCACCAGGCCCTCAGAAATTAGACCCCCCCCCCGCTGTTTTCAGCGAGGTTTCACGGACGGTCACAACCTTCATCGAATGCAAAGCGCCAAAGTCCTGCAAAAGGGTAGCAACCGGGTTCGTCAGCTGAGCCTCCGGTTCGCCTTCCCCAACGCGCAGATTCTCCCGCACCTGCCTGCCGAACTCGGCAATCAGTGAGTTGAAATCAGTCACAATACTCTTTCCTTTGCCCATAATTCGTGGGCACTAAGGTGTTTCTGCCCGCAGAGGATTTCTGCGAGCTCCCCTCAAGTCTAACCAAAAATAAGTAGCCCTCATTGCTCAACGGTCATCGCTCCATCGGTGCCCCGCATTATCACGCCCGCGGGGTAATGCGCCACAGCCGATTTGCAGACTCCGCTAAAATAGAAAAGGACTTTTTCCGTCCGCAGTTCGCCGCAAAGCGCGAACAGCACAGACTGACCCAAACCCGAGGAGAATCACCCCGTGAGCAGCGGCACCCCCACCCCCACCGGCGCAATCAACCGCCGCGGCCCCTTCCGCCCCGGCGAGCGCGTCCAAATCACTGACGAACGCGGCCGCATCACCACCATCACCCTCGCCGAAGGCGGCGAATACCACTCCCACAAGGGCTTCCTCAAGCATGACGACCTCATCGGCGCACCCGAAGGCACCGTCATCCCCAACACTCACGGCATCCTCTACCAGGCGCTGCGCCCCCTCTACAAGGACTTCGTGCTCTCCATGCCGCGCGGTGCAGCCGTCGTCTACCCCAAGGACGCCGCCCAGATCATCGTCAAGGCAGACATCTTCCCCGGCGCACGCGTCGTCGAGGCCGGCGTTGGCTCCGGTGCACTGTCCATCGCGCTGCTGCGTGCAGTCGGCGACTACGGTTGCGTGCACTCCTTCGAACGTCGTGAAGAGTTCGCAGACGTCGCCCGCGGCAACATTGAAACCATGTTCGGTGGCCCGCACCCGGCGTGGAAGCTGAGCATCGGCGACCTGCAGGACACCCTGCCGCAGGTCGAAGAGCCCGGCAGCGTCGACCGCGTCGTACTCGACATGCTCGCACCCTGGGAATGCCTGGACGCTGTTGCGGAGGCGCTCGCACCCGGCGGCGTGCTCATCTGCTACGTTGCGACCGTGACCCAGATGTCCCGCCTGGTTGAGGGCATGCGCCTGGACGGCCGCTTCACCGAACCCGAATGTGACGAAACCATTGTTCGTGGCTGGCACGTGGAGGGCCTGGCGGTCCGCCCCGACCACCGCATGGTTGCGCACACCGCGTTCCTGATTGTGGCCCGCCGCCTGGCCGACGGTGCGGTGCGCCTGGCGCCGAAGCGTCGCGCCTCCAAGACGGACTTCTCCGAGGAGGACATGAACGCGTGGATTCCCATGAACGTGGGTGAGCGCGAGGTGACCGACAAGAAGATTCGCCGCGCAGCCCGCGATGCGAAGAACCTTGCCGCTCACGCCGCACGCGCGAACGAGATTGCGCTCGAACAGAACGGTACCGCGCAAAACGCCATGGAGTCTGAGCAGAACAACGGCGCAGCAGCTGAGGCGACTGAATCCGCCGAATAATTTGAACCACTGACCTGCGGGGGCACGGGCGTTGCCTGGAGCCCCCGCAGTGCACTCACCAGGCTACTCACTGTGCCCAACCACCCGCACCGAGTAGCCGCCGATTAGGACGAACAGCTAAAGGAGCTACCGTGTCCACCCACGAATCTGCAGATCAGGCAGGAACCCCCCAGTACGGCACCGCCCACAGTGCAGCCAGCGCGGCACCGCACTACTCGGCTGCTTTCGGGTCGACCTCCCTGCCCGGCAGTCAGCCCGTCAGCGCGCAGGAGTATGATGCCGTGCTGCGTCGACTCTCCGCGGCGGAGGCAACCCGCGACAATATGAGCCGACAGATTCGTGGTGCGGGGGAGAAGAACCGCAAGCTCGTTGAGGCAATCACCAGCATGCGCTACCAGGTGGAGCGTCTGCGCGCGTCCCTGTCGCAGAACGTCATGCCGCCGCTGAATTCGGCGATTGTGCTGGCGGTGAATGAGGGTCAGACCATGACCTACGAGCAGGTCGCGGACGATAAGACTCCCGCCGAAATTGACACCTACCTGGATGTTCAGGTGAGCGGCCGCATGATGCGTATTCCCGTGTCCCCGCTCATTGACCTGTCCACGCTGACCCCCGGCATGACCGTGCTGCTCAACGACAAGACGGAGGCGGTACTCGCCCTGGACACCGAACCCTTCGGTGACGTGGTGACCGTGCGCGAGGTGCTGGATGAGCAGCGCGTGCTGGTTGATACGTCCTCGGGTGCTCAGCAGGTGGCGCGCGTGGCTGGTTTCCTCGACATTGAGCAGCTGCGCACCGGTGACGCGGTCACCCTCGACACCCGCACCCGCATGCTGACCTCGCAGGTTCCCGCCTCCCGCTCGCAGGAGCTGGTTCTGGAAGAGATCCCGGACGTCACCTACGAGCAGATTGGTGGCCTGGGTGCACAGATTGAGCAGATTCGTGACGCGGTGGAGCTGCCGTACCTGCACCCCGAGATTTTTGAGCGCTACCACCTGGCGCCGCCCAAGGGTATTCTGCTGTACGGTCCTCCCGGTAACGGTAAGACCATGATTGCTAAGGCTGTGGCGAACTCCCTGGCGGCTCGTGCGGCTGCGCTGAACCCGGGTTCGGCTACTCGCGGCTACTTCTTGAACATTAAGGGCCCCGAGTTGCTCGATAAGTTCGTTGGTGAGACGGAGCGCCAGATTCGCGATATTTTTGTTGCCGCCCGTGAGAAGGCGGAGGCGGGCCACCCGGTCGTCGTGTTCTTTGACGAGATGGAGTCGCTGTTCCGTATGCGCGGTTCGGGTCGTTCTTCCGATATTGAGACGACCATCGTGCCGCAGCTGCTTGCCGAAATTGACGGCGTGGAGTCGCTGCAGAACGTCATTGTTATTGGTGCGACCAACCGTGAAGACCTCATCGACGCCGCGGTGATGCGCCCGGGCCGACTCGACCTGAAAATTCGCATTAACCGCCCGGACGCCGCCGGTGCGGCAGAGATTTTCGGTCTGTACCTGACCGAGGACCTGCCCCTGGACGCTGCGGAGGTGGCAGCCGCCGGTTCGACCCGCGCCGCCCTGACCGCGATGATTGCGGCGGCGGCAGGTCAGCTGTACGCGCGCACCCCCTCCACGGCGTACGCTGTGGCGACCGTGGATTCTTCCATGGTTGTTGGTTCTGGTGCGAGCGCAAACCTGTCCACTCACACGCTGTACCGCGGCGATTTCGCTTCGGGTGCGGTGATTCGCAATATTGTGGACCGCGCGAAGAAGGCCGCAATTAAGGAGCAGCTGCAGGCGTTGACCGCCGGTGCGGACGCCTCGAGTGTGGGTATTGGTACCCGCCACCTGCTGGAGGCGGTACGCGCCGAGTTTGAGGATCAGGTGGACTTGCCGCCGCTGCCCGATATTGAGGACGCGCTCACCGTTGCCGGTGTACGTGGCCGTCTGGTGTCGGTGGAGCCGCCGCGCTAAACCGAGCGCCCGCGCCATGAGTCGGACGGCGCGCACCCGCTAACCTGCGCGCTCAGCCACACCTCGCGCTTACCCCGCTATACAACCGGCATTACCGCAGGTCCAGACTTTATATAGGAACCCTTCAGGAGAAACCCATGAACTCCACACCCAGCTACGGCGTGCACCGCATTATGGGTGCAGAAACCGAGTACGGCGTCATCGCGCCCTCCGCACCGGGCACCAACCCGACCGTGCTGTCCGCACTGGTGGTCAACACCTACGCCAAGCTCGCCTTCCGCCGCGGCGCCGCCTTCCGCGAGCAGCTGCAGCGCCGCGCCCTGGCCGCCGAGCTCGTCGCCGAGGAGGCCCGCCAAGCCGAGAACTACTCGACCGAACCCAGCGCCCCCGCCGCACCCGAGGGCCAGTGGCTGGGGGAGTCCGAGTCGCCGCTGCGTGATGCGTTCGGTCAGGTTCAGGACGCCTCCACCGCCCACTCAAGCCAGATGACGCACACCCGCACCGAGCTGACCAGCGAAGACATCGCCCTGGAGATTATGCGCGAGGCGGGCGTTCAGGCACCGGGTGAACCCGCTGAGCCGCGTAGCGCCCTGGATGCGCTCGCCGGTGTGCACGGCCGCGGTGGTTTCCCGGAGCGTCTGGACTGGGACCGCGTGACCATGAACGCGATTCTGCCCAATGGTGCGCGCCTGTATGTGGATCATGCGCATCCGGAGTATTCCTCGCCGGAGGTTCTGACCCCCGCCGACGCGGTGCTCTATGACGCTGCCGGTGACGCGCTGGCGTACGAGTCGCTAGTGGAGTTGGGCAACCACGCGCAGGATTTGCCGCAGGTGAAGCTGTACAAGAACAACACCGACTCGAAGGGCCAGTCGTACGGTGCCCACGAAAACTACCTGATTAGCCGTGATGTTCCGTTTGAGCAGGTTGCGGATGCACTCCTGCCGTTCTTTGCGACCCGCGCTATTTTTACGGGTGCGGGCCGTGTGGGTATTGGTACGCACGGTGAGGTTCCGGGTTTTCAGATTAGTTCGCGTGCTGATTTCTTTGAGCGCACGATTGGTTTGGAGACCACGATTCGCCGCCCGATTGTGAATACTCGCGATGAGCCGCATGCGGATGAGTCTAAGTACCGCCGCCTGCACGTGATTCCGGCGGATGCGAACATGTCGCACTATTCGAACCTGTTGAAGTTTGGTACGGCGGCGCTGGTGATGAACCTGATTGAGTCGCATAGCGAGCAGCACCCCGTGCTGCCGGGTGTGCGCCTGTCCGATCCGGTGGCGGCGATGCACGCGGTCAGCCACGATTTGTCGCTGTCAGTTCAGTTGCCGTTGGCGCCGTCTTCGGCGACCCTGCCGAACCCGGTGTCCACGAGTGGTTCGGCGAGCGCCCTGCAGATTCAGCGCGCCTACTATGAGGCCTCCCGTGCTCACGAGGAGTCGAACCCGGCGGGTGTGGATGCTGCGACCGCGCAGATTCTTGATCTGTGGGGTGAGGTTCTGGATGCCCTGGAAACCAACCCGCTCTCGCTGGCGGATCGTCTGGATTGGGTGGCGAAGTATGCGCTGGTGCGCGGGTATGTCGCTCAGGGCGTAGATTATGCGAATCCGAAGTTGAAGGCTTTGGATTTGCAGTACGCTGATATTGACCCGTCGAAGAGCCTGTATCACCGTCTGGTGTCGCGTGGCCGCATGCGCACGCTGTTCTCTGCGGAGCAGATTGAGCGTGCGACGACTGAGCCGCCGCGTGAGACGCGCGCGTTTTTGCGTGGCACGTTGATGGCGCGTTGGCCGGAGGAGATTCTGGGTATCAACTGGGATACGGTGTCCTGCCGTGGCAGGTATTCGAAGGATCTGACTCGTTTTACGATGATGGAGCCGACCCGGTACGGTGCCGCCCAGGTGGAGCCGCTGCTGGATGAGGTGAACCATTCGGATGAGCTGCTGAACCGCCTGCGCTAGTGGCACCTCACCACCCCTAAACCCACATAAACTCATATTCTTCCCCGGGGTGAATACCCCCATTCGGAAGAGTAAAAACCACATAACCCACAGGTAGGGTGCAGGAGAATCCGGGTACCAAAACCCTTACACCCCGCACCCGACCCCACTAAAAACTTATTTGTCCACAACCGCAAACCCCTTGAGGAGAGAACCATGAGCCGCGAACGCATCAGCGCACAGCAGACCGAAACCACCGCAGCCGAGCAGGAGCAGGAACTGACCCTCGCCGCCTCCCACGTTGTCTCTGACGTGAGCGAGGTCGACGACCTGCTCGACGAAATTGACGGCCTGCTCGCTGAGAACGCTGAAGACTTCGTCACCGGCTTCGTCCAGAAGGGCGGCGAGTAACCGGCGCACCTGCGCGCCGGGTCAGCATCATGGAACACCGTATTTTCGGCATTGAAAGCGAATTCGGGCTCAGCTACGTCCCGCACGGGCTCGGTCGGCTGAGCATCGAAGAGTCCGCCGCCGCCCTTTTCAAGCCCGTCCTGGATCAGTGGCGTTCAACGAACGTCTTCCTGCCCAACGGCGGTAGGCTCTACCTTGACGTGGGTTCGCACCCCGAGTACGCCTCCGCCGAATGCGGCAGCATTGACGAACTGCTCGCGCAGGAACGCGCCGGCGAGCTGCTCTTCGCTGATCTGGCGCGTACCGCCCGCAAGCGCCTGCTCGCCGGTTCCGAGGGCCGCCCCCTCGATGGCGAACTGTACCTGTTCAAGAACAATGTGGATTCGGCGGGCAACTCCTACGGCAGCCACGAGAACTACCTGATCAGCCGCAAACTGCAGTTCAACGACCTGATTGCCCAGCTCGTGCCGTTCCTGGTGACCCGCCAGATTCTGGTCGGTGCCGGTAAGACCCACCCGAACGGCGGCCCGGTGCCCGGTTCGACCGACCCGGCGTCCAGCACGGGTGTGCCTTCGTATTCGTTCTCGCAGCGTGCCGACCATATTTGGGAGGCGGCGTCCACCTCGACCTCGCGCGCTCGCCCGCTCATTAACACCCGCGATGAGCCGCATGCGGACGCGTCGAAGTTCCGCCGCATGCACGTCATTAATGGTGATTCGAACATGGCGGAGCCGACCGTGCTGCTGAAGATTGCCAGCACCGACCTGGTGCTGCGCATGCTGGAGGACCGTTTCCCGGTGACGAGCCTGGATATTGTGTCTGTTCCTGCGGCTCTGCGCGCTATCAGCCACGATCTGACCGGCACCGCGACCTTCGAAACCACCGATGGTAAGCACTACACGGCGTTGAGCGTTCAGCGTCACTACCTGGATGCGGCACGCCAGTACGTGCAGCAGTACGGCGCGCACCACCACCACGTGGAATACGCCCTGGACCTGTGGCAGCGCACCCTGGACGCTATCGAGTCCGGCGACTACAGCAGCATTGATACTGAGATTGACTGGGCGATTAAGAAGAAGCTTCTGGATGCGTATATTGCCCGCGCCCGCGCGGCCGGTCAGCCTGCCGATTATGCGAGCGCCCGCATCCGTCAGCTGGATTTGGCGTACCACGATATCGACCCGGAGCGTAGCGTCTTCCACGCGCTGGTTCGTCGCGGTGCGGTCAAGCGCATCCTGCCCGAGGGTGCTGCGGAGGCGGCGAAGACTCAGCCGCCGAACACTCGCGCTCTGCAGCGTTCGCGTTTCATTAACGCGGCGGTTGCGGCGGGGGAGCAGTTCACCGTGGATTGGGTGCACTTGAAGCTCAACGCCTACCCGCAGCACACGCTGGTGTGTAAGGACCCGTTTGCTACTGGCAGCGAGGAGCTGGAGGAGGTGCTAAGCCTGTTGGCGTCTAAGGCGCGTCAGCATCAGGAGGCGGCATTCCCGCCGCCCTGCTAAAACCCCAGCTCACCCCGCGCCGCGACACAGCCTGAACACAGCTACGTGCCGTAGCATAAAACAGCTAAACCCATACCTGTAAACTGTTCTGTGGCACACGGGCACTCACACGCCCCACTCTCACAGAAAACCCCAGAGGATAACACTATGACCAAACGCTCTAAGCTCACTATTTTCGGTGCCAGCGCGGCAGCTCTCGCGCTCGCACTGTCCGCATGTGGCGCACAGTCCAGCAATGGCGATTTGTCCAAGGTGCAGTACACCTTGAAGAACGCGACCGCTGCGCCTGAGGCGTCCTTCGCGACTCCCTTCGCCGCTTCTAGCCCCTCCGCGTACGTGATTGAGGAAGGTAACGGCGACTCCATCAACGATGGTGACTACGTGCTCGTTGAGGCTGCCGTGTTCAACGGCACCGACGGCAAGCTTAACGGTTCCACTTACTCCAGCGAGCCGATTCTGCTGCCGATTAACGATCAGCTGAAGCAGGCTGCACCGCAGGTGTACGAAACCCTGAAGAAGATTAAGGTTGGCGGTTCTTTCTCGTACACCACCAACGTTCTGCAGCAGCGTAGCACCGCGGGCGTGACCACTACGACCGCTTCGCCCGGTGCCGCAACTAACGTTGAGGTGTACACCGTGAAGACGAAGCTGCCCAAGTACGCAACCGGTAAGGCTGTTGAGGCTGACCCGTCGCTGCCGTCCTTCACTCTGGATGAGTCCACCGGCAAGGCTGATATTAAGCTGCCCGACACCAAGCAGGAATACACTGAGCTCGTCTCGAAGAACCTCATTGAGGGCGAGGGCGCCGAGGTCAAGGAAACCGATACCGTGTACGTGCGTTACATTGGCGTGCAGTACTCCGACGGTAAGGTCTTCGACGGCAACTATGACGCTTCCACCCCGATGGGCCTCTCCCTGCAGGGCGTTATCAAGGGCTGGACTCAGGGTCTGAAGGGCAAGAAGGTCGGCTCCCGCGTTGAGCTAGTCATCCCGGCGGATTTGGCGTACGGTAACGACACCGGCGGTTCCAAGCCTTCGGGCACTCTGGTGTTCGTTGTTGATATTCTGGGCGCGGAGGAGAACCCGCAGACCCTGCAGCGTGCTCAGGCGGCTTCTAGCGCAGCTGCTGCGGAGGCGTCCGCTTCGGCAACCGCTGAGGCTTCTGCGACTGCGACCCCGGCGGCTACCGCTTCGGCTACCGCACAGTAGCCCGGCAACCACATTTTTATATAGTGTTTTATACAGCGCTCGCCGCTTATCCTGTATGGGCGGCGAGCGCACCCACTATTTCGATTCATTTCGAACCAATCAAAGGAGACACCCATGTCTTTCGGTCAGCGTAACCTCGACCGCGAAAAGCCCGAAATCGATTTCCCCGAGGGCGACGCCCCCACCGAGCTGGTCATCACCGACCTGATCGAGGGTGCAGGCGCTGAGGTTGTTCCCGGCTCCCGCGTGCTCACCCACTACGTTGGTGTGGCATTCTCCACCGGTGAAGAGTTTGACGCGTCCTGGAACCGTGGCGAGCCGCTGCCGTTCCAGGTGGGCGTTGGCCAGGTTATCCGCGGCTGGGATGAGGGTCTGCTCGGCATGAAGGTCGGCGGCCGTCGTCGCCTGGAGATTCCCGCCGACATGGCGTACGGTGACCGCGGCGCAGGTTCGGTCATTAAGCCCGGCGAGGCCCTGATTTTCGTGGTGGACCTGCTGGACGTCCGCTAAGGACTAGCCGGTAAGGTTCTCACGTTTTTCGCGCTTCTCACGTAAGACGCGCAGAGACGCGCAGCCCGGTGCTTTCTCCCGATTGTGGGAGGGGCGCCGGGCTTTTGTGTATCAAGTTTTTGTACTGGGCTTTTTTGTACTGGGCTATCGGCGCGTCCGCGAAATTTTATACCCGCGCATTCTTCTCGCAGCCACCCCACACGCAAGTAAGTGCCGCGGAACACACACGGTATGATGGAATCATGTCCACCGCAGCCCAGCTTTACATGACTCTTCACCGCCTCTCCACCGCCGCCGAGGCACCCGATGCCGCAACCCGAACCCAGGGCATCAGCCGCAACGAGCTACTGACCCTGCTCGGTATTAGCACGCGCGCTAACGGCTCCCTCAGCGAGGCCCAGGAACGCGCCTTTGAACGAGCCAAGCAGACCCTGCGTGATGCCGGCGCGCGCATCACCCACGTGACCACTGACCTGGGGGAGCGCTACCGCCTCGAACCCAGCGACGCAGCTAAGCTACCCGCATGGAACCCCACCGCTGAGGAGTTCCGCCTCATCAACACCATCCTGCGCGGCTGGGAAGGCACCGAACTGCAGGATGACGCCTACCGCATCCTGCGTAAGATTGCGCTGACCAGCGAGAACCTCACCGATGAGGCGCTCGCCGCCGCGAAGATCCTGGAGCCGAAGACCGGCAAGCGTCAGCGCGCGAAGAACCTGTACACCTACCGCGAGCCTCTTCAGCGTATTTACTTTAGCGATAACCCGCACCTGAATGAGCTGTTCACCGCCTATGCGGAGCGTAAGACGGTCACGTTCACCTATCAGACGGCTGCCGGTGCGACCCGCGTGCAGGAGAAGGTCAGTGTTGCCGGTATTGGGTACCGTTACGGCACCTGGTATTTTGTCGGCTACTACACTGAGAGCTCGGAGCGTAAGGAGTACACGTTCCGTGCCAGCCGTATTCAGAAGCTCACGATGCTTTCGCGTATTGATTCGACCCCCATCAATGCGACGTTTAACGCCAAGAACTGGCTTGAAGACATTAAGGGCTACGAAGAGTACCTGTCCGTCGTGGAGGTCAGCGCCGATTCCACGCTGTCGGATCCCTTCACCGTGCCCTCGTACGGCACGATTGATAGCGCCGTGGCGGCGACCAGCTACAGCTGCGTGATTGAGCCGCCCGAGGAATCGGAGGCTGCATCTACCCGCCAGCGTGACAGCTACGCCGCCCAGCAGCTGCTGCTGCGTACCCTCACCGACCTGCACAGTGGCGCAGTCGAGGACCCCGGTACGTGGAGTAAGATTGACCAGCGTAACCGTAATAACGTCCTCGACGCCCTCGTCGACCTGGTTCTGGGTCTGCATCGTGCCGACCGCTGGGCGAGTGCCCATGGTGAAGAGCCCATGCCTTTGAATCAGCTCAACGCCCTCTACAGCGTGGACACCGAGAAAAACCGCGACCTCGGCAAAACTATCATCCCCGAGATTTTCGCGCAGGTAGATACCGTTCCCTTCGATTCTGACCCCAAGGACCCGGACGCCCTCAAGCCCAGCTACATTAACCTGCTGCCGGACTTTGGCGGTGCCACCCCGAACACGCTGCTGAACTACGCGCGCCTTACTGACACTGAACTCGCCATTCTCGTCTTTACCCTCTCTGCTGCAGATATTCTGCACCCAGCGGATGCGCGTCTGGGCAGTATCCGTGCGGCGCTCGCCGCCGCGTACCCGAACGCGCCTGTCTATGCGCAGCACCTGTGCTTCGCCCCGGAGGAGCCTCTGCTGCAGGAGGCGACTGCCGCCCTGAGCAGCGGCAACGCCGTGACCATTGGTTACGGTACCTCTGAGCGTGCCGCGGATCGTCTGGTGGATCCGTATGCGCTGGTGTTGCACCGCGACCACATGTACCTGCATGCGTGGTGCCGTACCGCTGAGGAACGCTACTATGCGGCGCGCGGTGAAGAGGTACCCGCGCAGGTACCTGAGGCTTTTGCTCACGCAGCCACCGGCGAGGCAGCGAACAGTGCCGACAGTGAGGCGGGGGAGAAGGAACCCACTTTCTGGCGCAACTTCCGCCTCACCCGCATCAACCACATTCAGGAGGCGGGCGCGGGTCGCACCCACCCGGTCACCGGTGACACCGTGCCAAACTGGCACGCGCAGCAGCACAGCACTCAGACCAACCCGTTCGCTGAGTTGCGGATTCACCCGACCGAGCATATTCCCAGCGGTGAACCGCTCGATACTCTCACCGCAACGTACATGCGCCGCAGCACCCACCACGTGAAGAAGGCTTCACGCACCCAGTACGTGCGCATCCACTACTACAACAACGCCCACGGTGCCGGCGATAAGAACATTCTCGACACTGTCATCGCGCACCGAGGTGCCCTCGAACTGGTCGGTCCTGCGCACCTGCGCGCGGCGCTGCTTGACCAGTTGCAAACCCTCAAAGCGAGTAGCCGCCGGGGTGCGCCCGCAGAAAAATAGAACTTCACCCACAAGCAAAAACGCCCTAAAAACCCATCTAAGGGGCCAAAACATTAACCTAAAACTTGTATAATGGTGCTCATGTCTTGGTGGTTCTGGATTTTGCTATGGGGCGCGCTCATCATCTGCTCGCTCCTCTATTTGGCATGGTTCACCTACAAAGCACTCACTCGCGGTTTCACACTCCTTGACGAAACCGTAACCTGGGTCGAGTCAATCGAGGGACAATTCGACGCAGCGCAAGCGAACGCAAGCCGAAAACTCCCGCGAGACACCACCCTCGGGGTATTCACACCCATCACCGAGGCATACAATAACTACGAACAAGGTAAGCAGACACGCAGGTCTGAGCGGATCAAGCGACGGGTCTCCCGACGAGATCGACTCGGCCAACCTCAAAACATCGGAGACCTGCTCTAACAGAAAGGCACACCACCATGGGCCAGATTTTCAGCCACCCCGCGACCATCATCGTCGTTATCCTCCTCATCGTCCTCCTCTTCGGCGCACCCAAGCTGCCCGGTATGGCACGCAGCCTCGGCCAGTCCATGCGCATCTTCAAGACCGAAGTTGAGGGCCTGAAGAACGACTCCAAGAAGGACCCCCGCGAGAAGGACGGCGAAGAGGTCGTCACCGCTGAGGTCGTAGACAACGGCAAGGACGGCAAGACCGAAACCAAGTAACGGTCCCGCCACCGACGCACCAAACCCGTGCCAGCCCACCGGCCGGCACGGGTTTTGCGGCACCACCCCATAAACACCCCACCAGACCCCCTCAGCCGAATCACACACGGCACCGACACCCAGAGGACACCACGTGGCAACACCTGACCAGGACGTGCGCAACCGCAAAATCAATCCTGAAGCACGCATGGAACTCAAGGAACACCTGCGCGAATTCCGCGACCGCCTCATCAAAGCGGCTATCGCAACCATCATCGCAGCCATCATCGGTACGGTCTTCCTCTACCAGCCTTTCATTGAAATGATCTCTGCGCCCCTGCAGCAGATCAACGCAGAAACCGGCCGCAACGCAAACCTGAACTACGGTAGCGTCGCATCTCCTTTCGACCAGCTGCTGAAGGTCGGTATGTACATCGGCTTGGTGATCGCCTCTCCCGTCTGGCTCTACCAGGCGCTGCGATTCCTGCTGCCGGCGCTGCACACCAAGGAGAAGAAGTATCTCTTCGGCTTCCTCACCGCATCTATTTTCGCGTTTGCCTGCGGTGTCGCTATTTCGTACTTCACCCTCCCCGGCGTGGTCTACGCGCTGCTGAAGTTCACCCCCGTCAACGAAAGTAACTACATTGACGCGGGCGTGTACATCTCCTTCATCCTGAAGTTCGTTGTGACGTTCTCTTGCGCCTTCATCATCCCGGTGATCCTGGTCGGCATTAACATGCTGGGCCTGATTCGCGGTAAGACCATCCTGAAGTCTTGGCGCTGGGTTGTTGTGCTCGTTGCAGTTATCGCAGCGCTGACTGCACCCGGTAGCGACATCATGATGATGTTCGTGCTCATGGCGCCGCTGCTGATTTTCTTCTTCGCAGCAATCCTCATCTGCATGATTAACGACAAGCGCCGCGACCGCAAGCTCGCAAAGCTGGCGCAGGGTGCAGACGAAGCAAGCCTGAACACCGCAACCAGCGCCGAAGACCTGGCGAAGATGGGTTACTTCGAGGACGAGAAGACTTCCTAAATTGAATAGCTCGCTTTGAGCAACCTAACCGAAAGGGGCGGGGTACAGAGAACCTGTACCCCGCCCCTTTCGCATATTCCACAAAAGGGTCTCGAGGCGTACAGACGAATTTTTACAACGCCCGCCGGTACGTCCCCGCAGAAACGCAGCGTATATTGCGCCGAAACTGTGCCGCCGATGCGCTCGCTGTTCGCCCGTACCGGATTAGTGCCCATGCAGGATGCTTTCGGAAGGTGGGCGGTGGGCGAGCGGTTACACTGGACATACTATGAGCAAGCACCACGCACAGCACACTTCTGACGCACACACTTCTACCGCTTCTAACGAGCAGACCGGCACCGACTACGCTGCCGCCTACGCCGCATCCCGAGAGCGCGCCGCATACGCGAAGACCGCCCTGGGGGCTTTTGAGGCGTCCCTTGATTTTCCGCTGGATGATTTTCAGCGTCAGGCGTGTGCCGCCGTGGAGGCGGACCGCTCCGTCCTCGTTGCCGCGCCTACCGGTGCCGGTAAGACCATTGTGGGTGAGTTCGGTATCTACCTGGCGTTGCGCCGCGGCATGAAGGCGTTCTACACGACCCCCATTAAGGCGCTGAGCAACCAGAAGTACCACGACTTTGTGCGCGCGTACGGTGAGGATTACGTGGGTCTGCTCACCGGCGATACGAGCATTAACACGGAAGCACCCGTGGTCGTGATGACCACCGAGGTGCTACGCAACATGCTCTACGCCAACTCGACCACGCTGACCGGCCTGGGCTATGTGGTCATGGATGAGGTGCACTACCTGGCGGACCGTTTCCGTGGCGCGGTGTGGGAAGAGGCGATTATTCACCTTCCCGAGCATGTGAACGTCATTTCCCTGTCGGCTACGGTGTCGAACGTTGAGGAGTTCGGCGCGTGGCTGGATACGGTGCGCGGCGGCACGGACATTATCGTTTCCGAGCACCGCCCGGTGCCCCTGTGGCAGCACATGATGGTCGGTCACCGCGTGGTGGACCTGTTCGTACCCGAAGACAACTCCGCGCAGGGCAAAAACCACACCCAGGGCAAGAACCAGGAGCCGGAGGAGAAGCTCTCCCGCAAGCAGGCGAAGAAGGCACAGAAAGCTAAGCAGCGTGGCGCAACCGTGGAGGCGGGCGCCAACCCACTGCTTGCCGGTCTGCGTCTGAACCCGCAGCTGAAGGCGTTACGCCCCGGCTTCCGTTCCGCGCCGGGCCGTGGACGCTACGGCGGCAAGCGTGAGCGTTTCCGTCACCGCCGTGAAGGCTGGCTCAATGAGACGTTCAGCAGCGGCGAGCGCGGCCGCTCGAACCGTCGTGACCGTTTCAGCAACGATCGTTTCAGTAACGACCGGGACTTTGATGCGCGCGGTGAGCAGAAGCCTCTGCGCCCGCAGCGCATTACCCGCCCGGAGATGGTGCGCGCCCTCGACAAACAGGGCCTGCTGCCCGCAATCTGCTTTATCTTCTCCCGTGCCGGTTGCGACGGCGCGGTCAGCCACTGCGTATCCGCCGATATTACGCTGACCACCCCCGAACAGCAGCAGACCATCCGCGCCTACATTGCGGAAGCGACCGCTCACCTGGACACCCGCGACCTGAACACCCTCGGCTACTACGAATGGCGTGACGGCCTGATTCGCGGTATCGCCGCGCACCACGCCGGCCTACTACCCCTATTCAAGGAGGTCGTCGAAACCCTCTTCGCCCAGGGCCTGATTAAGCTGGTCTTCGCCACCGAAACCCTCGCGCTGGGCATCAACATGCCCGCCCGCACCGTCATCCTGGAAAAGCTCACCAAGTACAACGGCGAATCCCACGTGGACATCACCCCCGGCGAGTACACCCAGCTGACCGGACGCGCAGGCCGCCGCGGCATCGACATCGAAGGCCACGCCGTCGTCATGTGGCGCCCCGGCATGTCCCCGGAGCACGTGGCGACCCTCGCCTCAACCCGCACCTACCCGCTGAACTCCTCATTCCGCCCCACCTACAACATGGCGGCAAACCTCATCGCCTCCTACGGCGCCGAACGCACCCGCAAAATCCTGGAATCCTCCTTCGCACAGTTCCAAGCAGACAAGTCGGTCGTCGGCGTCGCCTCCCGCGTACGCAAAAACGAAAACGCCCTAGAAGGCTACCGCGAAGCAATGGCATGCCACCTGGGCGACTTCACCGAATACGTCCAGCTCAGCCGCCACATCGCCGAACTGGAAAAGAAAGCGTCCAAGAGCAACGAACGCCACGCCCGCGCGCAGGCACACCACAGCATCCAGCAGCTACTACCCGGCGACATCATCTACATTCCGCACGGCCGCTCCCGCGGCTACGCAGTCGTCATCACCCGCTCCGACTCGCACGCCGACCCGCGCATCGGCATCCTTACCGAGGACGCACACCAGCGCACCGCCTCAACCCGCGACTTCGAAGGCGCCGTCGAACCGGTCTCACGCATCAAAATCCCCAAGCGACTGAGCCTCAAAACCCCCAAGGAACGCCGCGACACCGCAAGCCGCATGCGTCAGGCGCTCTACGACGGCCGCGCCCCGCGTGCGCTCGCACAGCAGAACATCCCTGCACGCCAAAACAGCATCGACGCGCAGCTGGAGGCTCTGCAGGCTCAGCTGCGTAACCACCCGTGCCACGGCTGCTCCGACCGTGCAAACCACATGCGTTGGGCTGAACGCTGGCAGAAGCTCAACTCTGAAACCGAAGGGTTGCGCCGTCAGATTGCCCGCCGCACCAACACGATCGCTCAGGTCTTCAACCGCATTGCGCGTCTGCTGGAGAGCTACGGCTACGTCGAACGCACCGAGGATAACGAACTATCGCTAACCACCGGCGGACAGGCTCTACGCCGCATCTACGGCGAGCGTGACCTACTGACCGCCCTGTGCCTGGACGCGCACTTCCTCGACGGACTGGAACCCGCCGCCATCGCGGCAACCGTTGCCGCGCTGACCTACCAGGGCAAGCGCGACGCGGTGGAATACCTGGCTCACTACCCGCACCCGTCCCTGCGCGCACCCATCGCGACGATTACGCAGCGCCTCGCCGACCTGAACGCAGCCGAGGAACAGTTCAAGGTCAACCCGACCCCCGCATGCGACTTCGGCCTGGTTGAACCCATGTACGCCTGGGCGAACGGCGCGCACCTCGCAAAGGCAATCGAGGACACCGGCCTTGCCGCCGGCGACTTCGTACGTTGGGCAAAGCAGGTACTGGACGCCCTGGACCAAATCGCGCACATCCGCTCACTGGACCCGGTCATTCGAGCCCGCTGTGAAGAAGCGATTGAGGCGGTACGCCGCGGCGTAGTCGCCCTGGACGTCTAGCCCGCGCCTTAGCTACACCGTACATAGTGCTACACCGCGCCCGACCAGTTCGGGCCACCACCCCCGCTACTGTGCATTGTTCTACATCATCTAAGTTCCGCCTCATCTAAGGACGAACGAACTATCGCAGGCAGCGGGGGTGCTTCTATACTCAAATGAGACGCTCAGCTAAGCTACGCGAGCACAATTGAAGTGCCCGCCCTCGTGTGCGCCTCGGCGCGCCTCAAAGGTGAAAGGAATCTAATGTCTACCCGTATTTTCGTAGATGGTAGCGTGTACAGCCCCGTCGACCCGTACGCAACCGCAATGCTCGTCGAAGACGGCTTCGTCCGCTGGGTTGGTTCCGACTCCGGGGCGCGTTCAATTGCCGACGAATCAGCCACCATCACCGAACTTGACGGCGCCCTACTAACCCCCGCCTTCGCGCGCGCACTGGCACCGGTAGCAGGCAAAGAAGCACCCGAAATCCTCGACTACCTGCAGGCATACCGCGCAGCCGGCTACCACACGCACACCCTACTCGCCGGCATGGAAGACGTCCCCGACCTCGTCTCCACACTCAGCTACTACAGCGCCGAACACGGCACACCCGACATCCGTCTCATCCTCAACGCCACCGGCATTGAGACCGACGAACTGATCAGCGCCATCAAAGCACTACGCCCCCTCACCGAAGGCGAACGCGCCATCAAGGGCCTGCAACTGGTCGGCATCTCTGTCACACCCGAAGAGGCACCCGCAGCAGCACAGGTAGCCGAAGACGCCGCACTCCTGCTCTCCATCGACGCATCCACCGGCTTCACCACCGCAGCCGATGCCGCACTCGCCGTACGCGAAAACCGCCCCTGGCTGCCCATCCGCCTCGACGCAGCAATCAGCACCCCGCAAGACCCCATCACCGACGAATACCTCACCAAACTGGCAGAAGCACGCATCAACCTCGGCCTCAGCGTCTGCGAACCCGAAGAAGACGAAGCCAACAACGACACCGTCCAGGCACTCCTCGCACACGCCGGGGGAGAAGCACGTGAATCTGTGGCATCCGTCGCACGCCGCGCAAACGCAGCCGGCACCTCCATCGCCCTCGGCTCCGACGCCAAACTCTACGCACCCGGCGCCTGGTCCCTCATCCGCGAACTCGTCAACGACGAACACGGCATCTCCGCACGCAGCGCCTTCGCCGCCCTCACCCGCGGCGTCTACCGCCTAGCACACGAAGAAAACCCCTTCACCGGCCAGCTAACCCCCGACACCCCCGCATACGTAGCACAGTGGCGCGTCGAAGCCCTCATGGTCCAGGCACCCGACTCCCGCGTAGCATCGTGGAGCACCGACCCCCGCGCTCGCATTCCGTTGCTTCCGGCGCTGGAGGAGGATTCGACTCTGCCCATTCTGGAATCTATTTACACTGAAAGTAACTAATTTTTTAGCTTGTCAACACCTTTTTAGGCAGTTTAGGAGCAGTGGAGGCCGCCAATGGTTCAGTTGCTCAAATATTTACCCGGTATACTGGATACCTACACTGCCTGTTTTATATGCACCTGTGAGGGAGTAATATGCGCGTTCTAACTGTCATCCCGACGTATAACGAGAAGGAGAACCTGCCCATCGTGGTAGAGCGTCTTCGCAAGGCAGCTCCCGAGGTGGATATTCTCGTGGTGGATGATAACAGCCCCGACGGTACCGGTCAGATTGCTGATGAGCTGTCGGCTAAGGATTCCCAGATTCACGTTCTGCACCGCACCGTTAAGGACGGTCTGGGTGGCGCATACCTCGCTGGCTTCGATTGGGGCCTTGAGGCAGGCTACGACGTTCTGATTGAGATGGACGCTGACTGCTCGCACCAGCCTGAGCAGCTTCCTTCTCTGGTTCGTGCTGTGGAGGCGGGCGCTGACCTGGCTATTGGTTCGCGTTACGTTCCCGGCGGCAAGACCAAGAACTGGCCGGCTCACCGCCAGATTCTCTCTCGCGGTGCTAACCTGTACACCCGCCTGATTCTGGGCACCTCCATTAAGGACATTACCGCTGGTTTCCGTGCGTACCGTCGTGACGCTCTGCAGCGCCTGAACCTTGAGGGCATCGACTCGAAGGGCTACGTGTTCCAGGTTGATCTGGCGTGGCGTTCTGAGCAGGCTGGCCTGAAGATTGTTGAGGTTCCGATTACCTTCGTTGAGCGTGAGATTGGCGCTTCGAAGATGGACGGCAACATTATCTTTGACTCCATGTCTAAGGTGACTCGCTGGGGTATGGCTAACCGCATTCAGAAGCTGAAGAAGGCTCTGGGCAAGTAAGCCCGGTAGCTTTTTGCGCAGACGCTTCTCGCGCCTGAGCTTTAAACGAAAGACCGGGGCGGATACATAACGTATCCGCCCCGGTCTTTTTATGCTGTCTGTAGCGCTCTTTCCTGGCTCATGTACCGACGGAACCAGCGCCAAAACAAGAAGCCCGCTAAGAGCACGAGTGGTGCTTAGCGGGCCCTTCTTACAGCGCGGGCTTCTACAGCGTTTCTACGGCGCCTCTACGGCGCTTTTAGAGCGCGTAGTGCTTGCGGTAGTATTCTAGGCGGTCTTCCAGAGTCTTTTCCAGCTCTTCGATGCTGCGGCGTTCCATGAGCATATCCCAGTGGGTACGTGCGGGCTTCTCTTCTTCGGCGTCTGCGGTGGAGTCGCCGTTGACGAGGTATGCTTCCTTGCCGGACTTTGCGGTCCATACCGAGGGGATTTCTGCTTCTGCCGCGAAGGTCACGAAAACGCGGTCACCGTCAGCGGTACGGTATTCGACGCGCTGGCGGGGCGCGGGCTGTACGTTCGATTCGGTTTCCATCGACTGGGAACCCAGGCGCATACCGCGCAGGCTACGATCGCTCATTTTTCCTCCAGTGTCGTCGGGTGCGCTCTTTGGCGCTTTAGGCATAACGTTGGGCGGGGGAGAGCTATTCCCTCGAACGTTTACAAAACATCCATTATATCGGTAATAGTCTCCGCCCGCCCAGCGTGGTGGTATTTATTCGGCGTGATTTTTGGTGATTCACGCCTTTTTATGCGTTAGATTTCGCGTTTAGCCGTTGATGCCGTAGCTTCCGGGTGCCTGCGGTGCGCTCTTGGGCGCCTGCGCTGCGGGATTCTTCGGTGCGTCTGCCAGGTCGGATGCGGGCAGGGTGCCGAATGCGTTGCCGAGGCCTCGCAGTGCATCGCCGAGTTCAGTCGGGATGAACCAGAGCTTGTTGGCGTCGCCTTCGGCGAGCTTGGGCAGGGTCTGCAGGTACTGGTAGGTGAGCAGCTGCTGGCTGGGGTTGGATTCGTGGATTGCTGCGAAGACCTTCTGCACGGCTTCTGCTTCACCGTTTGCACGCAGGATTGCGGACTGTGCGTCACCTTCTGCGCGAAGGATCTGTGCCTGCTTTTCACCCTCCGCACGAAGGATGGCTGCGCGGGATTCACCTTCTGCGGTCAGAATGTCGGACTGCTTCTGGCCTTCTGCGGTGAGGATTGCGGCGCGGCGGTCACGCTCTGCACGCATCTGCTTCTCCATGGAGTCCTGAATGGACACCGGGGGCTGGATTTCCTTGATGTCCACGCGGGAGACGCGCAGGCCCCAGCGGCCGGTGGTGGAGTCGAGTACGCCTCGCAGCTCGGCGTTGATCTGGTCGCGGGAGGTGAGGGTCTGCTCCAAGTTCAGGCCACCAACGACGTTACGCAGGGTTGCGCTGGTCAGCTCGTCTACGGCGCGAATGTAGTTGGTGATTTCGTAGGTTGCAGAACGCGGGTCGGTGACCTGGAAGTACACGACGGTGTCGATGCCGACCACGAGGTTATCTTCGGTGATCACGGACTGCGAGGGGAAGGAAACGACCTGTTCACGCAGGTCGATGAGGGGCAGCACGCGGTCAACTACGGGGATGACGATGTGCAGGCCGGGGTTGAGAACGGCGTGGAACTTGCCCAGTCGTTCGACGATGCCGGCTCGTCCCTGCGGGATGACGCGCACGGTCTTTGCGAGCATCGTCAGCACGAAGAGGATGAGTAGGACCGTCAGAATAAGGCTGATAGGCATTGTTTCTCCTTATCGGTGAGTTATATGGTGTGTTTTTGGAATATCTGAATTGGCTTTGGAGCCGGTATTCAGATGGGTCTTAGTTTGTTGGTCTTAGTCGTGGGGGAGAGGCTCTACGATTGCGGTAGCACCCTCAATGGCTCGTACCCTCGCGTGTGATCCTACTACGAGTGTTCCGGAGGCGGTGCGCGCCGTCCAGGTGTCGCCAGCTAGTACCACCAAACCGGTTTCACTAGTCACATCTTGAGTGACGCGCACCTCAGCACCAATGAGCGCTTCGGCATTAGTAACAGCGCCGGTAGCTGATTTATTGAGCTTTTTCAGCAGCGGCGGGCGCAGACCAAGGACCAGAATCAGGCAGATCACCACGAAAATAACGGTTCGAATCAGCATGTTATCCACGAAGGGTGATATTGCTGCAGTGATGCCTGCACTGATCGCCAGCATGAGAAAGAACAGGTCGAGGCTGAGCATTTCTATGACGGCGAAAACGAGGGCGAGTGCAACCCAGAGTGTCCAGGGTGTCTCAAAGAGCCAATCCACGAGTTTTCTCCTTTGGTGTACATCAACCGGCGTGGTTGATGTTGGATCTGCACACGAGGCGACGGCACCTTCGTGATGCGGGGTATATCCATTATTTCAGGTGGATTGAGTGCTGGCGACAGTTCTGGTGACCGAGTGAGGTTAATACATGAACTGTTAAGACTTTATTTAGATACGGGGAATCTTGAGTTCATTCTAGACCTCCCTAAAAAGCCGATAATATACATTATGTAAAGTAGACCTATTTTTCACTACCCCACCGGCTGCTCACCGGTGCTTTCTACGCTCAGGCTGGCACGGGTCAAACCTGCGCTCCTCGCAGTGCGACTACACTGTTCCACCCGCGGTTCTGAGCTCCGCTATTCTGCGCTCCGTGCGCCTTGCGTCTTCCTCGGCGCTCAGCCACACGCTCGCATGCCCCGAACCTTCGGGCTCCTCAACGCATTCCGTTAAACGACAGACACCCGAGACCCCACACCTTTCGGTGTGCTCTGTTTGTCTCGGGTGCCTGTCATCAATTTCTGGAGCTTTACGCTTCTGCGTGCTTTTCGCTGAACTCTACCCATGCGTTGAGCACTCGCTCTGCTGCACCGGATGCAATGGATTCGCGTGCACCGGCCAAAGCCTGAGTGAAACGGGTCTCAAAGCTCTCCCCATTGACCGGTCGGTACGCCACCAGACCAGCCGCAGCGTTCATCACCACAGCGTCGTGAATGGCGCGCAGCGGGCTCTTCGGGGCCTCGCCCTCCCCCGCCAAAATGGCACGGAAAACACCCGCGTTGTACTCGGCGTCGCCGCCTCGCAGCTGCTCCAGCGGCGCGTTCTGCAGGCCGTACTCGGTCGGGTCAAAACGGTACTCGGTCAGTTCGCCGTCTACAGCCTCCCACAGGCGGCTCGTGGTGGCGATGGTCAGCTCATCCAGGCCGTCATCACCGCGGAAAATCAGGGCGTGATCGCCGCGCTCCGCGAAGACGTGAGCCATCTTCTCAGCCATGACCGGGTTCGCAACGCCGATAGCCGAGGACTTCACGCGAGCCGGGTTCGTCATGGGGCCCAGGTAGTTGAATGCGGTCGGAATGCCCAGCAGGCGGCGGGTCGGGCCCACGTGGCGCATTGCCGGGTGGAAGGTCATGGCAAACAGGAAGGTGATGCCAGTCTCGCGAGCGCATTCGGCGACTGCGGGAATGGGCATGTCGAGGCGGATTCCGAGGGCTTCGAGGACGTCTGCGGAGCCGGATTTGGAGGTGGAGGCGCGGTTGCCGTGCTTGACGACGGTTGCGCCGGTGCCTGCGATGACGAGGGCTGCCATGGTGGAGATGTTGACGGTGTTTTGCTGGTCGCCGCCGGTGCCGACGATGTCTACGGCGTTGGGGTCGATGTCGACGGTTTCGGCTTTGGCAATCATTCCGGCTGCGAGTGCGCCGAGTTCTTCGGGAGTTTCGCCTTTGGAGTGGAGGGCGGTGAGGAAGGACGCGAGGATCGGCTGTTCGGTTTGGCCGGTCATGATTTGGTCCATTGCCCAGGCGACTTCGGTGTCGGTGAGGTTTTGGTGTTTGACGAGCTGGTTGAGGATGTATTTCCAGGTGATTTCGTGCGTAGTCATGTGTTAAGTGTAAAACCCCCGCCGCGTATCTGCATGGTTGGGTGCAGTATGCGAGACGGGGGTTTATTAGGCGCGTTGCGCTTTAGTGGCGCGTGGTGGCGGTTTAGTGGAAGGAGTCACCGCATGCGCAGGAGCCTGCTGCGTTGGGGTTGTCGATGGAGAAGCCCTGCTTTTCGATGGTGTCTTCGAAGTCGATGGTGGAGCCATCGAGGTAGGGCGCGCTCATCTTGTCGACGATGACTTCTACGCCGTCGAAGTTGCGGACTGCGTCGCCGTCGAGGACGCGCTCGTCGAAGTAGAGCTGGTAGATGAGGCCGGAGCAGCCGCCGGGCTGGACGGCGATGCGCAGGCGCAGGTCGGTGCGGCCTTCCTGCTCGAGGAGGGTGCGGACCTTGGTCTGTGCTACTTCGGTGAGGTTGACGCCGTGGGTCGGCAGTTCGATGGTGGTTGCACTCATTGGTGTTGTCCTTTTGTTTTGTTGGTTGCCCGTGTGCGCCGCGTGTGGGTGTTTTAGCCTTCACGATACGCGCCCGGGTGTTTGATGTACAACCTAGGGTGTGCATAGTTCGCCGGGGGCGTGAGTTTTGGTGTGGGGGCTTGACATGTAATTCTGCTTCTAGGATACCGAAAAAGTGGGGGTTGGGGTTTGTGACCTTTCTCCCCCACTTTTTGTGGATGTTTCTCCCCCGCGCTTCCTGAAACTTTCTATCCGAGTGGGTGCTGGTCAGCGAGCGCGTTTAGCGAGCGCCGAGTGCGCTGAGCAGTAGCGCCTCCGCGAGGATTGCGTTCTTGAAGTCCGGAATGTAGAGGGACTCGTTGGCGCTGTGTGCGCGGGTATCGGGGTCTTCTACGCCGGTGACGAGGATCTGTGCCTGCGAGAAGACGTCCTTCAGGTCGGAGATGAACGGGATGGAGCCGCCCATGCCGGTCTGTACGGGTTCGACGTCCCATGCGGCGCGCATTGCGTCGAGGGCGGTCTGTGCACCGTCTGCGTCGACTTCGGTGGCGAAGGGCATGCCGGAGTCAACGGCGGTGTAGTTCGCCTGTGCGCCGTGGGGTGCGTGTGCCTTGATGTGTTCGGCGAGTGCGCGGTGTGCGTTTTCGGGGTTGTCGCCGGGTGCTAGGCGGGTGCTGATGCGTGCGCGGGATACGACGGCGAGGGTGTTGGAGGAGGTTGCGATGGAGGGGATGTCCATGCCGATGACGGAGATTGCCGGCTGGGTCCACAGGCGGGAGGCAACGCTACCGGTGCCTGCCAGGGGTACGGTGTCGAGGATACCGGAGTCGTTGCGGAAGTCTGCTTCGGCGTATTCGAGTTCGGGTTCGGGTGCGCGGTGCAGGCCTTCGACGGCTACGGCGCCGGTGGCGTCGTGCAGGGTGGCAATGAGCTGTGCCATGAGGGTGTGGGCGTCGAGCATGGGGCCGCCGAACATGCCGGAGTGAATGGCGTGGCTGCCGACGCGCACTTCGATGTCGCCGGATGCGACGCCACGCAGGCTGGTGGTCAGTGCGGGTACGCCAGCGCGCCAGTTGGCGGAGTCTGCGACGACAATGTAGTCGGCGGACAGTTCCTCACGGTAGGTGTTGAGGAAGGAGACGAAGGAGGGCGAGCCTGCCTCTTCTTCACCCTCGATGAAGAGCTTCACACCGAGCTTGAAGTCCTCGCCGAGAGTTTCGTTGAGGGCTGCGAGCGCGGCGAGGTGCACGAGGATGCCTGCCTTGTCGTCTGCTGCGCCGCGGCCGTAGAGGCGGTCGCCCTTGCGGGTTGCGACGAAGGGGTCGGTGTCCCACAGGTCGAGGTTGCCGGCGGGCTGCACGTCGTGGTGGGCGTAGAGCAGGATGGTCGGGTAGCCTTCTGCGGCGGGGCGGGAGGCGATGACGGCGGGCATGCCCTGCTTTTCGGTGCCGTCTGCGGTAGTGTAGGTGGCGCGTTCGATGCGTACGTTGTCGAAACCTGCCTTGGTTGCGAGCGCGGCGACTGCCTCGGCGCTGCGGTCTACCTGGGTGAGGTCGTGCGATTCCCAGGCGATGGAGGGAATGGCGACGAGCTCGGTGAGGGTCTGCAGGGTTGCTTCGAAGTTTTTGGTGACGGCGTCGCTCAGGGCGCTGTGGTGGGTGAATTCAGTAGTCATGTTTCTACCTTACCCCCACCTTGACCCCGTCTTAGCCTCAACCGCCGGGTGGTTGGGTTCGTTTCAGTTGCTGGTGTGGGCTTGTGGGGGCGGGTTTGGTGTGTGCCGTTCGGGTATGATGGGAGGGTGTTTGGTCGTAAGAAAGAGAAGGCTGAAGCGGAAGCTGTTCAGCCGCAGGTTGTAGAGGAGCCTCAGGCTCCGGTTAATCCGAAGTTCACCCCGAAGAAGGGCCGTCCTACTCCTTCGCGTAAGGAGCAGCAGGCGGCTCGTCGTCAGCCTCTGGTTGTTAATGACCGTAAGGAGGCGAAGGCTCGTGAACGTGAGGCGATGGCGAAGGCTCGTGAGCGTCAGAATGATGCGTTGATGGGTGGCGATCAGCGTTACCTGCCCGCCGTGGATCGTGGTTCGCAGCGCCGTTATATCCGTGATTATGTGGATGCGCGCCGTAACCTTGGCGATTTTATGTTGGCTGTGCTGCTGGTTCTGCTTATTGGTGGCTGGATTGCTCAGGGTGTGTCGGGTACGTCTACTGCGGCGGCACCGATTTATTACGGTTCCGTGTACGCAATGTATGCGCTGATGATTCTGTGGGTTGTTGACTACTTTATTTTGTGGCGTAGCCTGAAGAAGAAGCTGATTGCGAAGTTCGGCGAGGTTCAGCGTGGTTCTGGCATGTATGCGTTTAACCGTGTGATGATGATTCGTCGTATGCGCCGCCCGGTTCCGATGGTGAAGTACGGCGAGTACCCGCACTAAGTCGTTAGTGCCTTATAGGTGCTTGGGGAGAGGTTCTGAAGGTTCAGGCCTCTCCCCTATTTTTATGTTCTTACGCGACTCTCCTACGTGAGAAGCCACATGTGTTTCGAAAAGCTACTTCTTTGGTGGCTTTTCGAAACACATGTGGCTTCTGGGTGGATGTATCGAGGTTAGACGCCGGTACGGTTAGGCTTCGATTCGGGAGTAGAGGATCTGCCATTTGCCGTCGCGGTGTTCGAGGGCGAATGTGTAGATTTCTTCTTCTTTGTCGCTGCTCCAGGTTTCTTGGCGGCCGTCGGGTTCCACTTCGGTGTGTTTGTCCCATTCGTGGCTGGTTTTCAGGTAGTAGGTTTGATGGTCGTCGGTCCTGGGTATGCCGGCGGGTTCGAAGTGTTCGATGCCGTCGATGACCCATCCGCCGCGCTGGTAGAGCGCTTCTATTTCCCGGTAGATTTTGAGTTCTCCGTCGTTTGAGGTGGAGAGGAATTCGCGGGCTTTGCTGTAGTCGCCGGTTTGGACGCCGTAGTTGATCCATTGGTTCCAGGCGTCCATGGTTTTGAGGAGGCCGTCGGCGGTCTTTGCACGGTAGCCGTCGTCGGGCGCGTTGGGCTTGGGGACGTTTTGGGCGGGGCCTTTGGCGTCTGCTTTGCGGTATTCGCCGCTACCGGCATTGTTGCCGGCGCTACTGCTTGGGCTACTGTTGGCCGCGGCTGCGCCGGATGCGGTGGATCCGTCTCCTGCAGTTGTGATGTCGTGTGGGGCGCAGGCGGCGAGGAGGGTGCTGAGGCTGATGAGTGTGCCGCCGGTCAGCATTGAGCGGCGGTTCAGCGTGTTGGGGTTCATGGTTAGTCCTCCACATCGTTGTAGTGCATGGTCTCCCACTTATCTCCATTATGCGCGAGCGCGCGCTGGGAACCTGTCATTGTTCTTACCCTCTGGGTGTGTGGCTTTCTATCTTGTGGAAAGATTACGAGGACTTCACTTTGGTGGTTGATTCAATCAACCATCGCTCGCCATTATGACGCAACTTAAAATCCCACATATTGTTATTTTGCTCGCTATTTTCCCGGGTTTCCCAACTACCATCCGGCTGAACGTACATCGCATAATGCCAATCACGATAAACACGCCAAGCATAGGTTTCCCCATCCTCACACCAGGGTGCACTGTCAGCAATTGAATAATTTCCTTATTAATACACATCATCCATTTAAATGCTTAATTTAAAACTAATGTTAATGGAAAAATATAGGGGTCTCGATTTTCCGGTTCAAACATCGAGACCCCTTCCACAATACTTATTTTTTAGAGATATAGTTCACAAGACCACTATTCTTATTGATTTCATTATTCTCAATATCTTTATTATTTTCTTTAAATTCTTGCAATGCCCTATTAAATCTCCTGTACGACCTCTCGTACAAGTCCTTAAAATTCTGCTCCTGATACATATCTAGATACATATCTAGAATCTCTCTAGCATCCTTCGAATTTCGACGTTCAGCTATATTTTTCAACTTATTCTTCTCTTCCTTCTTTTCTTCTTCCTTCTTTTCTTCTTCCTTCTTTTCTTTGGGCAAATACTTTTTCTTATAACTTGGAGGCATTAACTCAATCAGTTCGATAAACATAGCATATATGATATGCCACAGATATCTTTCATGCTTGCCACGCTCCTCCCTACTGGGAATATTTTCTGGCTTTACATAACCAATTAGATCAACATACATCTTTGCAACCAAAAAATATGCCGCCCTATTATGATATTCCGAAAATATGTCTCGATGTTTATCAATTGAATCAATCTGATTAATTTTACTTGTCGTTAGGCGCCCAAAGTTACGAGCTGCCATATGTGGAACTTTAAGGTACACAGAACTGAATGACTTTAACAGAATATTTGCATCAACATATTTAGTATTAGGAGCGTAGTGCCTAGACTCACCAGATAGACTCTCATAAAGAAGCTTGCCGGCACTAATTCCCTTAAAATACTCTTCCAGGTTTTTATGGAATTCCCCTCTTGACTCAAACTGGATAGCCTTAACTGGATTTTGGGTATTAGTTGATCTAACAATATCAAGAACTAATTCATCATCTTCACTAACTACAATCCTCAAAGGTACATGAATCAATTCCTTAATATCTTCAATTTCTTTTAATATGGCATTAATTTCTTTCAGACATGCGTCATTAGCCTTCTTATATTTTTTATAT
The DNA here is from genome assembly GCF_001810515.1 of Rothia sp. HMSC075F09. Lineage (NCBI taxonomy): Bacteria > Bacillati > Actinomycetota > Actinomycetes > Micrococcales > Micrococcaceae > Rothia > Rothia sp. HMSC075F09. The sequence continues at coordinate 60,537 of NZ_KV801780.1, read as the reverse complement.
TTGTCGCCACTAATCTCATTATTGCAAAACATTTCAAATAATTGAGAGTCTGTTTTTCCTCGAGCATCCAGCGGAACACTATCTTCAATTTTCTTCTTTTCATCCAATGCGGCACGGTAGTAGTCACTTAATATATAGCTAGTTTGGCATCCATTAACAATATTATAATCATATATGGACATGAGACCCTCATCCTTATTCACTTCTGCTCGATTCGCAGTAACTGTAACACCATTATTTTTTGCAAAGAAGTTCCGCCTTCCACTGTCAGAATCCAAGGCTTCTTTAATTGATGAATTGACATTTGTGTTTCCTTGGAAGCTACGCACATTCTTGTGGAAAACATTAATATTAATGTTATCCTCATCGTCATGGATTATCTTTAGATACTCACCTAATGGAAGGTAACCAATATAAACTTCATCAACTCCCCCACCTCCGGTTGACACTTGATAAAGTCCATCATATTTGAACTTTGTACTCTTTTTATCTTGTGTTACTTTTCTATATATAGACAGAAGATGTTCACCATCAATTATTTTAGATTCGCCATACTCACAACTATGAATATTACGTAACACCTTCTTAGCAGATTCATACCTAGGAAGAGCCCTCTTATCCACAGTATCATCAGTGAAGCTATCCGCCGCAGAAACATAGTATGCATATATTTTGGGCTTATTTTTTGGCTTTAGAATTTCTTCAACCATATTCTTCAATTCAATGAATTTTTGAATCCGCTGAGAAAACTTATCTAGATGCTTTTCATCTTCATTAAGAATGGCATCTATTCCCGATGTAAATGACGCGAAATTTGCAATAAAATTTTTGTTATCAAGAATATTTTTTGCCTGAACAAAAATATACTTTACATCAAATTCATCGTCACTGTATTTTAAACTACGGACATCAATTTCATCATTTACTACAACTCCATTGACAATAATTGATATTGCATCTACTCCTTGATCATCCCCTCCCCCACTATGAACACTTATTGGATCCAGCCGGTTATCTATGCTATGCATGGCAGACAGTAGATATCCTGTAAAATATTCAAATAATTTATCTTCATTTGATTCAGTAATTTTAAATTTATCAATAATTTGATTAACAGCGCTCTTTAGTAAAGTACTTTTTTCATATCGTTCGGTAGCTGTCACTTCGGTAGCTGTCACTTCGGTAGCTGTCACTTTTATTCTCCTTTGGATTATCGTGAGTGGTGCAATCGTCGGTGCTACACCACTCTGATAGTACTATCGCTCCAGGTCAGGGTGCAATCCACAACACACAAAACGCTAACAGAATCTCAGGTAAAAATTCAGCCCCCCTCCCTCAGATACCAGCACAACCACCCCTTACACGTTGAGAGGGCACGCAAAAAAGGGGCACCGCCTCCACCCCCTAGGGTAGAGAACGGTGCCCCTTTCAGTACGACAGGGAGCATAAAGCTCCCGCCTGCAAACCTTCTAGCGGCGAGCGCGGCGCAGCTTCACCAGGCCACGGTTAATGTGTGCTGCCCAGAGCGGACCCTCATACAGGAACGCGGTGTAGCCCTGCACCAGGTCAGCGCCAGCGTCCAGGCGCTCCTGCACATCCTCGGCGGTGGTCACGCCGCCAACGGAGATGATGGCGAGGTCGTCACCAATTTCACGCTTGAGCAGGCGCAGCACCTCCAGGGAACGGGGCTTCAGCGGCGCACCGGAGAGTCCGCCGGCACCGATTTCCTTGACCTTGGTCATGTCGCTGGTCAGGCCCAGGCCGTCGCGGGCAATGGTGGTGTTGGTGGCGATGATGCCGTCCAGCTTCAGCTCCTTAGCCAGGGCTGCCACCTCGATAACGTCCTCATCAACCAGGTCCGGCGCGATCTTCACGGTCAGCGGTACGTGGCGGTTGGGGCATACGCGGTCTGCCTCTTCACGCACGGCGGCAAGCAGCGGGCGCAACGACTCGATAGCCTGCAGGGTACGCAGACCCGGAGTGTTCGGGGAAGAAACGTTGACGACCAGGTAGTCTGCCTGCGGTGCCAGGGTGCGGGTAGAAATCAGGTAGTCATCGATAGCGTTCTCAAGCTCAACGACCTTGGTCTTGCCGATGTTCACGCCGATAACCGGGCGTACAGCGCCGCGGTACTCGGTTTCGAGGTCTGCGCGGGCGGCAGCAACGCGCGGGCCTGCCGCTGCGGCACCGTCATTGTTGAAGCCCATGCGGTTGATAACCGCCTTATCTTCCACAAGGCGGAAGAGGCGCGGCTGCGGGTTGCCGGGCTGCGCCTGACCGGTAATAGTACCGATCTCGACGTGGCCGAAGCCGATACCAGCCAGCGCGGCAATGCCCTTACCGCCCTTGTCGAAGCCTGCAGCCAGGCCGAACGGCGAGGGGAAAGTAATGCCCATGACGGTGGTTGCGAGTTCGGGGGCGGGCTGGAAGTACTTACGCAACGCGCGGGTGATGCCGACGTTGCGTAGGGTCTGAACGCCCCAGAAGCCGACGTGGTGTGCCTTCTCGGGATCCATGCCCTTGAAGAAGATGTTGAAGAAGGTCGGGTAGATGCGCATTTGTTCTCCCTAAGGTTGGAGGGTGTGGGTGGTTTATGGGGCTATGAGCCGGGACTGTATGCCGGGCCGCTACTTGTCGTTGGCAACGGCGTCAACAGCGCCACCGTAGCGGCGGTCGCGGCGCGCATACTCTTCGACAGCTTCCCAGAGGGTGCGGCGGTCAACGTCGGGCCAGAGCACGTTCATGAAAATCATCTCAGCGTAGGCGCTCTGCCAGAGCAAAAAGTTCGAGATGCGCTGCTCACCGGAGGAACGCAGGAACAGGTCAACGTCGGGCAGGTCGGGCTCGTCCAGGTACTTCTGGATGGTCTTTTCGGTAATGTTGCCGGGCTTGAGCTTGCCCGCCACAGCGTCCGCCGCGATAGCTGCCGCCGCGTCAGCGATTTCTGCGCGGCCGCCGTAGTTCACGCACATGGTGAGGGTGCAGACGGTGTTGTCGATGGTTTCGCGCTCGCAGTGTTCGAGCTCTTCGATGACGTTCTTCCACAGCTTGGGTCGGCGGCCAGCCCAGCGGATGCGCACACCCCAGGTCTTGAGGGTTGCCAGCTGACGCTGCAGCACCTCGGTGGAGAAACGCATGATGAACGCGACTTCGCTGGGTGAGCGCTTCCAGTTTTCGGTGGAGAAAGCGTAGGCGGTCACGTACGGGATGCCCATTTCGATAGCGCCCGCAACAACGTCCAGCAGTGCCGCCTCGCCGGCGCGGTGGCCCTCGGTGCGGGGCAGGCCGCGTTCGTTTGCCCAGCGTCCGTTACCGTCCATGACGACGGCGACGTGCTGTGGAATGAACTTCTTCGGAATCGGCGGCGGGGTTGCCCCGGTGGGGTGTGCGGGCGGGGGTACGGGCTGGGTGCGTGCCATGTGTGCCTTTCTTCCCTGGCGGGTTCTCCCCCGGGGTCGTTTGCCTAAATATGCGCCAGATATAAACCTGGCGTGCTGTTAGCTATTTTACCGTGACATAGCGCGCATGGGCGGGTGCTTCGGGGGTTATTTTGCGTCCTGGTTGACCCATGTTTGACGCGCCGGCGCGCATCTTTTACGATGCAGGAATTTCTGCTTCGAGGGCGCTCGCCGTTTTCAGGGGATGTTCGAGCAGGTTCTGGGTGGTTTTCAGGTAGAGTCCCAGAATTTTGGAGGCGACCGGCACCGGTGCTGCGTCAATAGTCGCCCAGGCGCGCGGATCCGCCGATGCGGTAGCGAGCGCATAGCCGAGCTCTTCGGCACGCAGGCCGGTCAGGGGTGTGTCGGTGGCGGGTGCGCATTGGGGGCAGAGGACCGTGTGGTGTCCGTAGGTGTGGGCGGTGTGGAAGGCAATGTACCTGCCGCTTCCGCTTGTAGCGCCGGGGGTGCTACTGTCTGCCCCGTTATCGCCCCGGCTATCGGCGTTCACGAGCGGGTTGCCGCATCGGGTGCAATTCTCACCGATGAGCGGCCAGCCAGCGGCGTTCATGCTGCGCGCCAGGTAGCGGGTCAGGATTCTCTGCGGCACGTGCTGCCCGTGCGCGAGCGCGGCAAGCGCCCCGTGGGTGAGGGTGTAAATATCGGCGGTGCTATCGGTGTCTTTGGTGAGTGCTTCCGCCAGTTCGGCGATGGTGGAGGCACACGTGTACGCATCGTAGTTCGCCATAATCGGTGCGGTGTAGGCGTGCAGGGTTGCCGCCTGGGTGATGGTGTGCAGGTTGGTTCTGCCGCGGCTGAAGGACAGATCGGTGTGCATGAACGGTTCGAGTCGCCCACCGAACTTGGAGGTGGGTTTGCGTACGGCTTTGGCGACGGCGTGGGTGATTCCGCCGTCGCGGGTGAGCATGATGATGATGCGGTCGGTTTCGCCGAGTTTTTGGGTGCGGAGGATGAGGGCGGCGTCGCGCCAGGTGCGGGGTTCGCTCACGGGTGTCTCCGTTCTCGGTACATGCTCGGTAGGTGCGTGGTGGATGCTCAGTAGATGCTGAGGGCAAGATCTACGCGGGTGTTGTGGGTACGGTTCGACCCCTGCCGTATTACCCCGCGTAGGGGGTACCGGTCAGGGGTCGGTCCGTAACGTATGGGCGAGGCGCTATTTAGTCCTCGTACTCGATATCGTCGTCGTCTTCATCATCTTCTTCGTCGTCGACCAGTTCATCGAGGTCGTCCTCGTCTTCATCACCGTAGACGCTCAAGGGGGTGACCTCGTTGTGAGCCTCGAAGAGGGCATCTTCGTAGGCTTCGAAGGCGTTGGCGATTTCTACGTACGCCTCATCGACGGCGGGGTCGTGTTCGCCGGTTCGGTTTACGACGGCGGTCAGGTGCGCCTCCAGCGCGTCAAGGAGGCGGGTGAGTTCGGTGCGAGGATCAATGCTCATGCCATTATTCTACTACCTACGCGCCTATGGTGTGCGCCGGGCGGTCATACGGCGGTTTAAACGCGGAACTATGAACGGGCGCGGCAGGTCAATCGGCAGATAAATTCGGTGCCGTGCAGAGAACGCCAAAGCCAGAGCGGTAAGCCCAGGTTGGTCAAGCCAGGCTGGGCAAGCCAGGTTGATAAAGCCAAGTTGGTCACGCAAAGCAGCACGCTACACATCACCCCCCCATAAAAGACCTTACAGACACAGCGAACCCGCCGTCCCCAGGTCCCCTACCCCTCAAGGGGCGGGTGCCGGGTGCGGCGGGTTCTTCTGTCGGTTAGCTCAGCTTGACGCTGCGCCTACTGAATGTTTGCTTCTTACGGGTTGAGCCCGAGAGAATGAGAAGCCGGGGTTTTAGAAGCCGAGGGATGCTGCGGATGCGCGGATTGCCTCAGCGGATGCCTTCAGCTGTGCCAGCTCAGCCTCATTCATGGGAACCTCGAGCACGCGCTGGATGCCCTCACGGTTGACGATGGTGGGCAGGGACAGTGCGACGTCCTTGAAGCCGTACAGCTCGCCTGCAATGGTGGTGGAGACGGGCAGCACTGCGTTCTGGCCGCCGAGGAATGCCTCAGCGATACGTGCGCCGGAGATACCGATTGCGTAGTTGGTGGAACCCTTGCCCTCGATGACCTTGTATGCTGCGCGCATAGCTTCGGTTGCGAGCTCTGCACGGACCTCTTCGGTGAAGACAGGCTTGCCGTCCTGCTCCCACTCGGTCAGGGGAACCATGCCGATGTTTGCTGCGGACCAGACGGGGAACTCGGAGTCGCCGTGCTCACCAACAACGTTTGCGTGAACGCTCTTGATGGAGACGCCAGCCTTGTTAGCAATCAGCCAACGCAGGCGGGAGGAGTCCAGAACGGTACCGGAGGACAGCACGCGGTTTGCGGGCAGGCCGGTGATCTTCTGAGCCACAACGGTGAGAACGTCACAGGGGTTGGTGACGAGCATGATGATCGCGTTGGGTGCTACGGACAGGATGTTCGGCAGCAGCTTCTCGAGGATTGCGACGTTTGCGCCTGCCAGCTCGAGACGGGGCTGGCCGGGCTTCTGGCGAGCACCAGCGGTGATGATGACCATGTCGCAGTCGCGCAGCAGTTCGATGTCGTCGCCACCGGTTACGGTTGCTTCGTGTGCGAACATTGCGCCGTGTGCGATGTCCAGTGCTTCAGCGTGTGCGCGCTTGCCGTCGATGTCGTACAGGACGATTTCGTCTGCGGAGCCGCGGACCATAGCTGCGTATGCGGTTGCGCTACCGACGCCGCCTGCACCGATGACGCCGAGCTTGGTGGGGTTGTTGACACCGTTCATTGCTGTATGCCCTCTTTTCGTGAGAGTTATCCGTGTGGTGCGAGAGGATTCTCGCGGGGTTTATTAGGAAGCGGGTGTGTGCCTCGGGGTTGAATTTCCTTGGGTGGGCGTCCTTCCCCGGTGAGCTTGCTTCGTTACTTTCTATTATGCCGCAGATTCTGCGTTTTGTGTTGGGTTATTTTGCTTTTTTCGATGGGTGCTGGTGACTTTATGGGCTATTAGGGGTGTTTTTCACTCATAAAACCAAATAATGACCTTCTGACCTTTTGAGCAAGCTCACATGTCGCTCTCACATATCACTAAAGTAGCCCTCAACATCCACGGCACCGCCGGAAGCCTCAAAATCAGCACGAACCGCCTGCGCCAACTTGTCGTCAATCAGGAAATCCAAAGCCACAGAAGCCAAACCGAACGACGCATCCAAAGCAGCATCCACCGCCGCCGGAGTGTCCGCACAGTGCGCGAACTCCACCGTGTGCATACCGGTACCTTCGGGCGCAATCTGAATCAGCGGGTGAATACCGGGCACGCGCAGGCTCACATTACCGAAATCAGTAGAAGCCGCCAGGGTGTCACTGACCGTGCCAGGCGGGTACGGGTGGCGACCCACCGAACGCTGAGCCGAAACCCAACGCTTCAACAGCGGACGGTTCGTGCGCACCGGCATAGTCATCGGCGAAGAATCCCACGTCACCTCCGCACTCACACCAGCCATAAGCGCCGCACCCTGCAGCACCTCCTCAACCCGTCGCGACAGCGCACGCAGAGTCGGCGCATGCTTAGAACGGATATTAATGTGCAAGCTCGCGGAAGCAGGGATCAGGTTCGGGGCGTCCCCACCGTGGTCAATAATCGCGTGAATACGGTCAGAACCGGGAATCTGCTGACGCAACAAACCCAAACCCTGATACGCCAGATTCGCCGCGTCCAGGGCGTTACGACCCATAAACGGGTGCGAGGAAGCATGCGCGCTCACGCCCGTGTAGGTCACGCGACATTCACGGCGACCCAACCACGCCTGATCAGCCACATCGATAAAGTAGGGGTGCACCATAATGGCGGCATCCACCCGCTCGAACGCGCCGGCACGCGCCATCAGCTCCTTACCGGCATCGGACTCTTCGGCAGGAGTGCCGTAATAGAGGACCCTACCGCTAAACGCCTCGGGGCCGGTGGCGAGCGCATCCGCCAGGGCAAGGAAAGCGCCCAGGCCGGATACCGCAATGACGTTGTGACCGCAGCCGTGACCGATGCCCGGCAGCGCGTCATATTCGGAGAGAATCGCGATGGTGCGGTGCTTGGCGGGGTCGTAGTCGGCGCTGGCGAGCTCCACCTTAAAGGCAGTATCCAGCCCGAAGGCGGGGTACTCGACGCTAAGGTTCGGGTGGGCTTCGCGGACGGCGTCAACGAGCGTGCGGGAGGCAAAATACTCCTCGTAGGCAGTCTCGGGATGCGCGTGAATCGCCTTGAGAATTGCGGTCAGAGAATCCGCGCGAGTGGCGACTGATTCGGCGAGGTCGCGGCGAATATGCGCCAGTCCGCTGTCATCGTCGAGGCGGTGCCCGTGATGCTTGCCGTGACTACGTTCCTGCTCGGGATGCGCATGGTCGGGGTGCTTGTGTCCGCGCTTGCGGCGGTGGTCAGCCGCACGCTTACGCTGCTCGGTTTCGAGGGCGAGGATTTCGGAGTACTCGCTACCGCGCACGCAATCAGCGTCGGGTGCGTCGTAGTGGCGGGTTATTGCGGCGGGTCGGTTCGGTGCCGTTCGACCGGAGTTATCAGAAGTGGGCTGGGTGTGGGCGGCGGTGCCCTGTGCGTTCGCGTCAGTCATGCTTCTACGCTACCGTCTGCGCTCGCCGGGCGCTAGATGCTCGGGCGTGATGGAGTCGAAAACACCCAAAAAGAAATTTGTGTCACATAAAAGAAAATTTGTATATATCCTAGGAATCTTTGATTCAGTGGAGTAGCGTTAAGCACATGGGAGCGACAATCCAGCCGCACCCATCACCATCCGGCGCTAGCGATGCGAATGCCGGCAGGACAGTTCACAACCGGTCCAAACCATGTCGTTTGGGCCTCTGTCAACGCTGTGACAGACCCATGGATGCGAACCGTACCGGCAAGCACACACCGCTGTGAGCGCCACAACCACGCTAAGGAGCTCCATCCCATGAAGGCAGCACGCTTCTACGACCGTAACGACATCCGCATTGAAGACATCCCCGCACCCGAAGCCGTTGCGGGCGAGGTTCTGGTCAAGGTCGCATGGTGCGGTATTTGCGGTACCGACCTGCACGAATACCTTGACGGCCCCATCTTCTGCCCCCAGCACGGTCATCCCCACCCCATTTCTGGTGAAGACTCCCCCGTCACCCTCGGTCACGAATTCTCCGGTGTTGTTGAGGCACTGGGCGAAGGCGTAGATGACCTTGAGGTTGGCGACCACGTTGTCGTCGAGCCCTACATCATTCGTGATGACGTTTACACCGGCCCCGACTCCAAGGACTACCACCTGTCCAAGGACATGAACTTCATCGGCCTGGCAGGTCGCGGTGGCGGTCTGTCCGAGAAGGTTGCTGTCAAGCGCCGCTGGGTTCACAAGATCCCCAACACCATTCCCCTGGACGAAGCTGCACTGATTGAGCCCCTGAGCGTTGGCTACCACGCTGTTGAGCGTGCAGGCGAGTTCGAAGAGGGCGCATTCGCACTGGTGACCGGTGCTGGCCCCATCGGTCTGCTGACCTCCGCAGTTCTGAAGGCTAAGGGCGCTAAGGTCATCATCTCCGAGCTGTCCCCGCTGCGCCGCCAGAAGGCTCTGGACTCCGGCGTTGCTGACTACGCTTTCTCCCCCGCAGAGGTTGACGTCCTGGCTGAGATTCACAAGCTGACCGACGGCCGTGGCACTGACATCGCGTTCGAGTGCACCTCCGTTCAGCCCGCACTGGACCTAATCCTGGATGCTCTCAAGCCCACCGGTAAGGTCGTCATCGTCTCCATTTGGGGCAAGCCCGCTTCCCTGGATGTTCAGAAGATTGTGCTCAAGGAGCTCGATATCCGCGGCACCATCGCATACGTGAACTCCCACCCCGAGACCATCAAGCTGGTTGAGTCCGGCAAGATTGACCTCAAGCCCTTCATCACCGGCAAGATCGCTGTGGAAGACCTGATTGACAAGGGCTTCGACACCCTGATCCACCACAACGAGACCGCTGTGAAGATTCTGGTCACCACCGACCCGGAGCGTCTGGCTGAGTAATTCAGTTTCAGCTGATGTAGCTGTTCTTCTAGCTTCCCTAGCGTAGCTAGTGTGGGGTGAGGTTCCCTTCAAGGAGCCTCACCCCACTACTTTTTTGCTGTTTCTCTATTGTCTTAAGATCTTCTTTTCTGTTCACCAAACTGACGGATATTAATGCTCATCGGGTCACCAGCCCAACTCGTAAGTTCTGGGCATAATTCAGGATAAATATTATGGATAACTGATTCCAATGTTGCTGCCAACGCAATCCAATCACCAACAAGACATGCATAAGAGGACGCTTGACTTGGTTTATCAATATTACCTAGCAAGGCCTCATCGTCGTCAGCATGCGCCACTTCAGAATATAAGTACCTAGTACCGATGACTGCGTTTGTTACTCCAAGAGGTAATATATCTTCGCCGGTCTCAATATTCGCCGCCATAATGTGGAACCTTTCAAATGGAACATTTTGAAAAAACCATTGAATCTGGTCTATATTTTCACGAAGTTTTTTATCTTCAGTACCCCTTCGGAGCGATTCCAACACACGTTCCCAATAGATATTCTCCTGCTTCAGAGTAAAAGGCCTAAACTTTATCATGGCGGCGTCCATTGCATCAAAATCAGGCAAATTTAAATCTTCAGTAAGGATTATATCGAATTTTTTAGAACCTTCATCTGGCACTATAGAAAAAGTGAGCCTCATACCCATTTTAATACAACGTGGATCCTGAGCAAGAGTAGACGAAAGTACACTTCGGCAACGTTTAGCGGCCAGCTCAATCCGCCTCTTATCTCCATCTGCACCTCTAGAAATAGGGGTGGGCCTGAAATTGTTTACATTACTACTCATGTTTACCTCTTCCAGCTCTTTAAATTACTGAAATTATTTACCAGCAATAAGTTTAGGATATATTCTCTGTCTCATTTGTTATCCATACCATCTTGATTGTATCTTTCTATAATATCTTCAAGTTGCCCAAGAACTGAGTCAGGCAGAATCTCATATACCTCACCAATCAATCTCCGATTTACAATAAACTGATTAACCAGTGTATTCAAAGAGTTTGCAAGAGCTTGAGGTAGACCCTGAATATTTTCACCAAGGAAAAAGGTAACAGATTCAGCCTCTTCTTCCTTTGAGTGGAGTACCTTATTACCAATAGTTCTAATGATAGTAAGTGCTTTAAAAACATCTTGACTAACAGAACGGCTTAGGAATTTAATTCTCCCATCCAGATTTGCGTTATTAGGGAGGTCATCTTTAGTTAGTTCATAAACCAACTTCTCTGCCGCGGCACGCATTAGTGCAGCAGATGCTCTTTTAGATATTGGAAATACAGCCGATGCTTCCCGATAGAGCTCTGCCACCTTTTCAGGCATTTCTTTGCTCGGCTCAGGAAACCCTGGATCTGCAGGCACTGGATAGACAAGCACGGTACCTTTCCAGAAACTCGATTTTTTACAGCTGTAGCAGATTGAGACATGCCAATTCATGTCTTCTGCCTGAACTGCAGATTCCCCAGCCTGAGTTTCCGCATTTCCATCTGAAGGAGCAGGATATTCTATTGTCAACAGTTCGTATGGAGGAAATTGATTGTATCCAGAGAACATTTCCTCTTCATACAGATAAAGGTCTCGAAATTTGTGCCCTGTATGCGCTTTGCAATGTGGGCACATGAAAGAATCTTTCTTGTACGCCGGGAGATGGTCTTTCATTATTATTTCCTCACGCTCATACTGTACGGAATATAGATGCGAGACCAAACCTTTTAAGGGTCGCATTAGATACTTCTATCCTGTATCCACCGCTCACAATATGATTGGCTCACCGACATCCTAGTAGAGCACCATACCACTACTTCAAGAAGAAGCAACTAACATGCCTATGCAATCAATAAATTAGCAACTGAGGGCATAAATTCCGCTTTCATGGATTCCGGCATACAAAAATCCCCGGTTCCGAAGAACCGGGGATTATCTGTGCGCGAGGGGGGACTTGAACCCCCACCCTCTAATACGAGGACTAGCACCTCAAGCTAGCGCGTCTGCCTATTCCGCCACCCGCGCAGGTGACTTTCGAACGTTTTCCTTTCGGTGCCGTTCGAAGCAACACGTAATACTATACGGGCTTTCTGAGCACTCCGCAAATCGAAAGAGTATGTTCTGTATCACATATTGAGTGACGTTTATTTCAAACCGTGCCACAACCCCTCACACCTCAACTAATATGACCGGCACGCCCACTCAACTGCCATATTTCCGGTCATACCGACTAGAATAAAGAGCATGAATAATGAGAACCTCTCCCGCGAAGAAGCCGCAGAACGTTCGGCTCTCATCAGTGTCGACACCTACGACGTGCATGTCGACCTGACTAACGCCAAGGACCCCGAATTCGAGTCCTACCCCACCGTCACCACCGTCCGATTCTCCTGCAATACCCCCGGTGCAGAAACCTTCATCGACTACATCCACCACAGCGTCGACTCCGTTAAGCTCAACGGCACCGAACTGACCCTGGCTGATGTCGTCGACGGCGCACGCATCACCCTGCCCAACCTGCAGGCAGAAAACGTGCTCACCATTCACGGTCGCTCCTACTACTCCCGCTCCGGCGAAGGTATGCACCGCTACTTCGACCCCTCCGACGGTCGCGTCTACCTGTACACCCAGTACGAGCCCTCCGACTGCCGCCGAGTCTTCCCGAACTTCGAGCAGCCCGACCTGAAGGCAGTCTTCAACTTCCGCATCACCGCGCCCAAGGACTGGGTCGTCAGCTCCAACGGCGTACTCGAAAGCCAGGTCGTAGACCCCACCGACGACTCCATCACCAAGCGAGTCTTCTCCCCCACCGCAAAGATCTCCACCTACATCACCGCAATCGTTGCCGGCGAATACTTCACTGCAACCACCACCTACAAGCCCAAGAGCAAGGTCAACAGCGGTGACATCCCCCTGGTCGTATACTGCCGCCAGTCCCTCAAGCCGCACTTCGACTACGACCACATCTTCAAGGTCACCGAAAACGGCCTGGACTTCTTCCAGGACCTCTTCGACTACCCCTACCCGTACCCCAAGTACGAGCAGGCATTCGTGCCCGAATACAACATCGGCGCAATGGAGAACCCCGGCCTGGTCACCTTCACCGAAGACTACATCTTTGTCTCCGGCGCAACCGAGGACGACCTCGAAGGCCGCACCAACACCATCTGCCACGAAATGGCACACATGTGGTTCGGCGACCTCGTCACCATGAAGTGGTGGGACGACCTGTGGCTCAAGGAATCCTTCGCAGACTTCATGGGCACCCTCGGCGCTAAGGAAGCCAACAACTTTAACGACGCATGGGTCACCTTCGCGAACAACCGCAAGGCATGGGCATACATGCAGGACCAGCTGCCCACCACCCACCCCATCGTCGCTGACATCCCCCACCTGGAAGCAGCATCGCAGAACTTCGACGGCATCACCTACGCAAAGGGCGCATCCGTGCTCAAGCAGCTGGTCGCCTACGTCGGCTTCGACACCTTCATTGAGGCAGCACGCGTGTACTTCAAGCGTTTCGAGTGGGGCAACACCTCCCTGAACGACTTCCTGCAGGTACTCAACGAGGTGTCCGGCCGCGACATGCAGGCATGGGCTAACGCATGGCTGCAGACCTCCGGCGTGTCCGCACTGGGCACCAAGCGCGTCTACGGCGAAGACGGCCAGCTCACCGACCTGATCCTCACTCAGGAACTGCCCGCACAGCAGCCCGCAGGTCTGGGCCGCCCCCACGTTGCAAAGCTGGAAACCTTCGCGCTGACCGACGGCAAGCTCACCTCCACCGGCCTGCTCTCCCTCGAGTACCCGGCAGAGCCCGTCTCCGAGCACCGCGTGGAGCTCACCGACGAGCAGAAGAAGCTCGTTGGCGAAGCTGACCTGCTCATGCTTAACGCAGAAGACCACACCTACGCCAAGGTTGCTCTGACCGACGAAGACGGCCTGCAGGCAGCTATCGAAGGTGTCTCCACCCTCGAATCCGCGCTCTCCCGCGGCCTCATCTGGGGCTCCCTCTGGGAGAACGTGCGCGATGCACGCCTGCCCGTCACCACCTACGTCGACGCAGTCGTACGCAACGTCTCCAAGGAACCGAGCGCATCCCTGCTGGGCACCATGGTCAACAACGCACAGGTCGCTATCGCAACCTTCTCCGCACCCACCGGCCGCGAGCGCCTCTACGACGCTCTCTACGACGCATTCGCAGCCGCACTGGCGCAGGCTAAGCCCGGCTCCGACGAACAGCTGATTCTGCTGCGCGCCCTGATTTCGGTCTCCACCAACGCGACCAAGGGTGAAGAGCTCTGCCGCGATATTGCCCGCGGTGCTTTCGAAGACACCACCGGCGATATTGCTGACGCAACCGGCATTCCTTACGACCAGAACCTGGGTTGGAGTGCACTGGGTGCGCTCGCAAGCCGCGACCTGGTGACCGTTGAGGATCTGGACCGTGCGGCGAAGTACAGCCCCTCCTCGATCTCTTCGAATGGTTACGCGTACGCGATTGCTGCCCTGCCCTCTGCTGAGCGTAAGGCTGCCGCGTACAAGACCATCATGGAAGACGAGTCGCTGTCGAACGACGCTCTGGCCTCGACCATTAACGGTTTTGCTCGTGGCCCGGTTGAGCTGCGTGAGTCCTACTACGACTCCTACTTTGAGGCTCTGTTGCCTCTCTGGGCGTCTCGTTCGATTGGTATGGCGACCCGCATTGTACGTGGCCTGTACCCGAAGGCTCCGTACAACACCGGCTCCACCGAGGGTCTGGGTGTTGAGGGCAACCCCTCCGTGGCGCTGGCTCAGCGTTGGCTGGAGGCGAACCCCGAGGCTCCTTCGGCTCTGCGTCGTCTGGTTCTGGAGGCTCAGGACCACGGCCACCGTTCGATTGTGGCTCAGAAGTTCAACGCTTCCCTGCAGAACTAAGCTGCATGGTTTGAGTAGCTGAGGCGGGGTGTGGACCGGTGCCTAGACTAGGTTCCGATCTCCCCCGCCAGGTTCTCAAACTGATTGATGTAGACCGCCGCTTGGCACTTACCCGGTTGTGAACCGGGTGGTGTCGAGCGGTGGTCTTTTTCGCGGCTTTCTCAGCCGAAATTTTTGTTTCGGGAGGCTCCACGCGGAGGGTTCGCGGCCCTTTAGTGCGGCGACGTGAGCCATCGTTACCGGGGCTGATTCCCCCAAACGCAAAACTATATGCACCCGGTGCTAAAAGACAGATAAATGTCACCCGTTTTTGTGAGCTGTCCGCTCTGAAAGCATGAGAGAATAGACTAGGTATCCGCTCGCTTAGACATATCAGAAGGAGTTTTCAGTGGTCGATTACGCACTCGGTGACCGCGGTAGCGTTGACATCGTCACCGATGATTACTACGAAGCAGAAACCCTCCAAATTTTCGAGGAACTGCACATCGACCGTGAACGGATCTGGTACGGTGAAGCGCGCCTGGTTCCCGAACCGGATAACCCCTACGAGCCCAATAGCATCGCCGTCTACATTGACGAATTCAAGGTAGGCCGCATGAGCGTGGAGGACTCCGCCGCGTACTGGGATTCCATTACCCGCGTGGTCGCCTCCGGCTACGAACCTATCGCGCATCTGCAGCTCTCCGCTGTTGCCGTACGCGCTGAAGGCGGCAGCATGCACGTGAAGAGCACCGGTGTGCTCTCCCTGTCCGCACCCGGTTCTCTCTTCCCCCTCAACGACGCACCGACCCGCGCAACCCTGCTGCCCCAGGGCCCGTCCATGAAGGTGCTCGACGAGAAGGAACACTCCGAATACCTGCACAGCATCCTGCCGCCCAGCGGTGAAGGCCGCGTGATCCTGACCCTGGAAGCGAACCAGCTCAAGACCTCCGACGGCCGCGTTGTTGACAGCGTGGAGGTGCGCCACGACCGTAAGCTCGTGGGCCGCCTGAGCACCCAGATGTCTGAGCAGCTCGCACCCGTGATTCGCTACGCGTTCGAGAACGACCGCCTCACCAGCGCATGGGGCACTATTCGCGGTAACACCCTCGAGCTGTCCCTGACCGTTCAGGCTGCACGCCCTGCCGATATTCCGCAGGAATGGTACGAGACCCTGCCCAACAACGTTCCGGCTCTACTGCCCGTTGGTGAAGACTACGAGGTGCCCCCGGCATTCGTGCCCACCGAAGGCGAACGCCACTACCTGGAGTCCTCTGCACAGCAGGCGCCGAAGAAGCGTCGCGGTTTCATGAGCTCCCTGACCGGTGGTTCCTCCGCCCCCGAGTCGACCCGCAGTGAACCCGCCGCAGAGAAGCCTGCCATCGAATACAGCCTGGAAGAAGAGGAGTACTACGAGCCGAACGAGCGTGACCGCCTGCTGAACCTGATCAAGGGTGCAGGCCTCGCCGTTCTGGTCGCCGGCCTGATCTCGATACTGTGGACCCCGATGCTCGGCATCCTCATCGCTATCCTGGGTGGCGCTGTTGCGGCTGTAGCATTCTACTTTGGTCGTCAGCCCTACTACGATGACTACGAAGCCTACGACGAATACGAGGACGAAGAGGCTACCGAGGAAGAGGAAGAGCCCGAATCGAAGGCATAAGCCTCTCCCCTCAGAACATACGCACAAAGGGCGGCTACCCACCATTACGGTGAGGTAGCCGCCCTTTCACGTACCCTGTTTTCCCAGGAACGGTTAACTAGGAACGGTTAAACACAGCGGGGGTGAAAGCGCATACAAGCGTTCACCCCCGCAAGGAGTTAGATCTTAGTCCTGACCGTAAGTAGCCATGAACTGATCCATCGTGTCATTCTGCAGTGCGCTTGCCAGGTGGGCATTTGCAGCCTGGTTAACCAGAATGATTGACTGACCGTCATAGGACCAACCCGGGCCAGCGTTCGGCAGAGTGGTCATGCGCATCGTAGTGTCACCGCTGGTCAACACCGGAGCCGCAATCTGAGCAATCTGCGCCGCATTCAGACCGGAGTCCACACGCATGTAATCAGTCAGAGACTCGATAGAAGACTGGAAAGAAGCAACATTGCTCAGCGCGCCCTTAGCCTTCATCGTGTTGTATAGGCCGCGCAGGAATGCACGCTGGTTACGAACACGCTGGTAGTCACCATCAGCGAAAGAGTAACGTTCACGAACAAAGCTCAGAGCGCCACTGCCGTTGAGGTGCATCAGACCCGGGGTAAAGGTCCAGACATTACTGGTGAATGCGAAGGGAACCTGGACGTCCACGCCACCAATGGCATTCACGAGAGACTTGAATCCTTCAAACTCAATTTCAGCCACATGGTCGATCTTGACGCCCACCAGGTTTTCGATGGTAGCAACCTGTAGGGAAACACCGCCGTAGTTTAGCGCCGCGTTCACCTTAGCCGTACCGTAACCGGGAATATCAACCCAGGTGTCACGCATAATCGAGATGATGTACACACCCTTGCCGTCAGCCGGGATGTGCATCAGCATGATGGTGTCCGCACGGGAACCGCTCACCAGAGCTGCATCAGCACCAGTACGGGTATCGCTACCGAGCAACAGAATGTTTTTGCCGGGTCCCTTAATAACGCCGTAATTGTATCCGTTGTCCAAGATACCGTCGCCGTCCTTATCGTGTTCGCTGGCGTTAGCTGCAAGAGCCGCAGCAGCATCGGTGGTGCCGTTCTTGCCGGTATCCGAGTTGGTGACGGTCGGAGCCTTCAGCTCCGTCACGTTGAGCTTCTTAGCCTCGCCAAGCTGCTCCTTAATTTTGCTGAGGTCTTCGTCCACCTTAGTGATGGAATCGAACTTCTCGGTCTTGCTATCCCAGGTGTGGCCAGCACGCCAAATAAAGAAACCAATACCGAGGGTAATAACCAGCAGAAGAATCAGCAGGATCAGCAGAATACGCTTGACCCATTTCTTCTTCTGCGACGGTTCAGAGTGAGCGTCGCTCATTAAGTTGTCCTTTGTTTGAGGTGGTGATACGCGAGACGCACAGCGCATCCAGCGAAGTCTCTAGAATACAGAGAGCCGGAGAATACCCGCCGATATGGGGCGGTGCTGGAGGGCACAGAAAATGCACAACTCGCAAAATACTTTCCCATTGTAACGCTGTCAGCGGGTCTGCGCACCGGCGAACGAAAGGTTTTACACTACAACTTTCCTCACGTTCACGCGATTTATTTTGCTATGTGCCGCAGAACGCACAATGCCCCGCCTCCCTGAAAACCAAGGAGAACGGGGCATTGATTTCGCTAAAAAGCAAAACTGGGACAGAAGATTTACTTCTTGCCGAAGTTGCCGAAGCGTGCGTTGAAGCGCTCGACGCGACCTGCGGAGTCCATGATGCGCTGCTTACCGGTGTAGAACGGGTGCGACTCGGACGAGATTTCAACCTCGACGATCGGGTACTCGTTGCCGTCTTCCCACTTCTCGGTCTTGTCCGAGGTCATGGTGGAACGGGTCAGGAAGACCTTGCCGGATGCGAGGTCGCGGAACAGAACCAGGTTGTAGTCCGGGTGGATTTCTGCCTTCATTGATTACCTTCTTCTGCTACTGGATTTTGCCAGTAGCCCTTATATAGATGGAGTAGGTTTTTCGATGTGCAGCTATCGAGAAAATCTCAGAGCGCATCACCATTGTGCCCGCATAGGGCGCACACAACCCATTAAGGGTACCACCTTCACGGATTAAATCCCAGTACGTTCCCTCACAGGCACCAACCGACACGCCGCAAGGGCACCCGAAGAAGGCACTCACGCGGGTTAATAACCAGGTGAGACCTCAGGTTATGAACGCGGGCGGGTCTCCCAGAACGCCACGGCGCTCGCCGCCGCAACATTCAAAGAATCCACACCGTGCGACATCGGAATCATCACCGTATCGTCACACGCCGCCAAGGTGCGGGGCGACAGACCGTGCCCCTCCGTGCCCAGAATCAGCGCAAGCTTCTCATCCCGGCGAGCAGACAGCTCCTCCAGGGTCAGCGAGTCCTCCTCCAAAGCCAACGCCGCGCTCTTAAAGCCCAGCTCGTGCAGGGTCTGCAAGTCAGCAGGCCACGACTCCAGGCGAGCCCACGGCACCTGAAAAACAGTACCCATCGACACTCGAATCGAGCGGCGGTACAGCGGATCAGCGCACCGCGGAGTCACCAGCACAGCATCCACGTTCAGCGCGGCAGCCGAACGGAAAATAGCGCCCACATTCGTGTGGTCCACAATATCTTCCAAAATCGCCACGCGAGAGGCACCCTGCAGCAACTGCTCCAGAGGCTGCGGCTCCGGACGAGCCATCGCCGCCAACGCACCACGATGCAGATGAAAACCGGTCACCTGCTCCAGCTGCTCCTCACTACCCACATACGCGGGAGTGTCAGGATGGGCGCGCAGAACATCCGCCAAATCATCAGCCCACTTCTCACTCATCAGGAAAGAAACGGGCTGATGACCGGCAACGAGCGCACGACGAATCACCTTCGAGGACTCCGCAATGTAAATACCCCACTGCGGCTCCATGGCGCTACGGAGCTTCACATCGGTCAGCTGCGTGTAGTAGCGCAAAGCCTGCTCGGGTGCCTGCGCCAGAGCCGTGACCGACTCGATGGCGTAGACACGCTCGGCACGCTCAGCGATCTGTTCGGCGCTCAGCTGCTTCGGGGCACGGCTCATGCGCGCTTGAACGCGGAGTAACGACCCGCGGAGGTGACGGTCAGAGCCAGGTCCATATCGTAGGTTGCGGCGAGGTTAGCCTCGGTAATGGTGGACAGGATCGGGCCGGCAGCAACCACGCCGCCGTCACGGATCAGCAGGGCGTGGGTGAAGCCCGCCGGGATTTCCTCGAGGTGGTGGGTGATGAGCACGGTAGCCGGTGCGTAGGGGTCAGCGGCAAGTGCGGTCAGACGCTCAACCAGGTCCTCACGGCCAGAGATGTCCATGCCTGCGCCGGGCTCGTCCAGCAGCAGCAGTTCGGGGTCGGTCATCAGTGCGCGAGCAATCAGCGCACGCTTGCGCTCGCCGTCGGAGAGGGAGCCGAAGGTGCGGTCAGCGAGGGTGTCGACGCCCCACTCAGCCAGCAGTTCGGTGGCACGCTCGTCGTCCATGACGTCGTATTCTTCCTTCCAACGGCCGGACACAGCGTACGCTGCGGTCACGACAACGTCGGAAACCTTCTCGTTGGCGGGAATCTGGGTAGCCGAAGCACCGGAGGACAGACCAATGCGCGGGCGCAGGTCGAACACGTCAACAGCGCCGAGGGTCTCGTCAAGGATTTCAACCTCGCCGCTGGTCGGGTGCAGGCGGGCTGCCGCAATCGAAAGCAGAGTGGACTTACCGGCGCCGTTGGGGCCCAGAACGACCCAACGTTCACCTTCGTTCACAGTCCAGGAA
This sequence comes from Rothia sp. HMSC075F09, assembly GCF_001810515.1. Classification (NCBI taxonomy): domain Bacteria; kingdom Bacillati; phylum Actinomycetota; class Actinomycetes; order Micrococcales; family Micrococcaceae; genus Rothia; species Rothia sp. HMSC075F09. The sequence continues at coordinate 40,668 of NZ_KV801780.1, read as the reverse complement.
ACGTCGTTGAGAATCTTGCGGCCGCCGCGAATCACGGAGACATTCTGAAGGTTGAGTACGGTGCTCATGGTTCTTCTTCCAGTGAGTTAGATGGATGGGATGCGCCCCACCCCGCAACCCGTGCCGGGTTATCGGAGCGGTTGGCGCATAGTGCGCGGGTACCCCACATTGGGTTCCTCGCGCTAAACCTTAGGGGCTATAGGTGCCGCCGCGTCAGGGGCGGCGCGCCTCATCAAATGTACCTTGTCAGAGGGGCGGGCGCATCCGCGACGGCACCTATAGCGGCTGAAGTTATTAGTCGATGAAGCCGCGTGCGCCGCCGACCAGCTCAACGTGGCCGGTCTCAACGTCTGCGGTGACCATCTTCGCGATTTCCTGCGCGAACTCGTTGACGGTGTAGAGCTTGCCGGCGGTCTCGCGGCGCTGCTCAATAGCGCCGGGGTGCAGGCGGTTCAGCAGGGTTGCGGTGACGGTGCCTTCAATCATGTCAGCGGACACGACGACCAGGGAGATACCCTTCTCGGAAAGTGCGGGGATCTCGGCGATCAGTGCGTCTTCGCCTGCGCGCTTGGACTCTGCGACGGGCTTGTACTCGTCCATGGTCTCAACCTCGCGGATGAAGTGCGCCTGGTGGCTGGTCACGAACACGATGCGTGCGCCTTCGGGCATCTTCTCTGCAGCCAGGCGTGCCAGGTTCAGCTGTGCGTCACGGTTCAGGCGCATTGCGTAGTCTTCGCCCATGCCGGTTTCCATACCGCCCGAAGCGTTCAGGATCAGGTAGTCCAGAGAGCCGAAGGTCTCCACGGCGGTGTTGACGAGGTTCTGCAGGTCCTCGCTGTTGGTCACGTCAGCCTGCACTGCGATTGCCTTGCCGCCAGCCTCTTCAATAGCCTTGACGATCTTGTTCGCGCGCGGTGCCTTGGAGCGGTAGTTCACCACAATGTTCGCGCCCTCAGCGGCGAGAATCTGTGCGGTGTCTGCGCCAACGCCGCGGGAGGAGCCGGTAATGATGATGGTCTTGCCGGTCAGCTGTGCCATAGTTTTATGTCCTTAAGTCTAGAAAGGGCGCGCCCACGTTCGGGCGCTTCATGCAGTCCGTACGGGGTGGGGGTTAGTGACCCATACCCAGGCCGCCATCAACGGGGATGACAGCACCAGAAATGTAGCTAGCCTCATCGGATGCGAGCCAGCGAATCACGCGAGCGACCTCTTCTGCCTCCGCAAAGCGACCAGCCGGGATGGACGCGAGGTAGTTCTTCTTGGTCTCTTCGGGCAGAACCTCGGTCATTGCGGTGTTGATGAAGCCCGGTGCCACCACGTTAGCGGTGATGTTACGGCCGCCCAGCTCACGGGTGATGGAACGCGCCATACCGACCAGTGCAGCCTTGGATGCGGAGTAGTTGACCTGGCCGGGGGAACCATACAGACCCACCACGGAGGAAACCAGGATGATGCGGCCGCGCTTGAGCTTCAGCATGCCCTTAATGGCACGCTGAACCACGCGGAAAGAACCGGTGAGGTTAGTGTCGACCACGTCGGTGAAGTCGGATTCCTTCATGCGCATCAGCAGCATGTCGCGGGTGATGCCTGCGTTGGCGACCAGCACCTCCACGGGGCCAAATTCTGCTTCAATTTCCTTGAATGCTTCGTTAATGCTGTCAGCATCGCGTACATCTGCCTTGACGGCGAAAAGTTCTTCGGGGGCTTCACCGCTACGGTAGGTGATGCAGACATTGTGTCCTGCCGCCTGGAATTCCTTGGCAATTTCGTAGCCGATGCCTCGGTTGCCGCCGGTGACCAGCACGGTCTTGGGAGTGTTCTCGCTCATGAGCTTCCTTGATGAGTCGACCCCTCACGATCAGAGCCGATGTAGCGGCTACGCGGTTGGGGTGTGGACGGATGGACAGACAAACCCTATTTTACCGCGTTTTAGCGTAAAGGTGCCGCAGGCTACACTCCACTCTTGAACACTGAACACCTGCTCCCCTTCTTTTACATGCCTCATCGGGCGCGTACACTAGCTGAAGCGGAACAGCCCGCACCCCTTTTCTGCCCGGTCGCGCGGGCACGGAATAACACCGCACGTCGAGGCGCAATAGGAAGGACAAGAAAACATGGATCTGCTCGGTTCACTTTCTCAGGATGCACAGCCCGAGTACGCCAAGTGCTCCCGCAAGGGCTGCCAGCAGGCAGCAGAATTTCAGCTGCTCTGGAACAACCCGAAGGTGCACACCCCCGAGCGCCGCAAGATTTGGTTGGCGTGCTCCGAGCACGTGGGCTGGCTGGAGAATTACCTGCGCGAGCGTGAGTTCTGGAAGCAGACTCTGCCCTTTGAGGGGTAGTGCCACTTGAGAGGTGATGTCGCTTGAGGTGACTCCGCTTGAGGGATAACCCCGCTTATCGAAAGTAATTTCGATATATGCTATATTTGTTCTAATTAGTTCGAGTGAACATCCCGGAACCCAGGCAACCGCACTCGCTGAGCAATCGCATTCAAGGAGGCACCTCCCCATGATGGGCTATTCGCACACCGTCAGCGCCGCAGCTGGCTGGCTAGTGCTCGTCGAGACGGGAGTGGTACAGGTTCCCGATACCCCCACCCTCATCGTGACCACCCTGGCGTGCGCCGGTGCGGGCATGCTACCGGATATTGACCACCACAACGGCAGTATCGCCAACTCCATCCCGCCCATTTCACGCTGGGTAGCACGCATTGTTGGGGCAGTCAGCGGCGGACACCGCAAGGGAACGCACTCCATTTTGGGTCTGGTAGCTTTCTGGGCAATTGCCTATTTCAGCGCCAACCTGAGCTACAACGGAATCCCCTGGGCTTCACTACTTCTTGCCGCGTTCTCGGGCGGTCTGGCATTGCGCGTGCTCGGCGCACCGGGTGGATGGATCGGTGCCGTCGCCCTCGGGTACGCCGCCTACACGACTGATTCGCTAGCACTACTCCCCTGGGCTATTTCGGTCGGCGCGACCATCCACCTGATTGGCGACCTGCTGACAACTCGCGGACTGTTGCCCCTCTACCCCATTGTTATCAAGCCCCTGGTGGCATCTCCCCTATGGAAAAAGAGCGGCTACATGGCACTGCCGATCCTGGGTGATGCCGGCAGCGTACGCGAGAAAGCACTCGTTCTAGCATTGACCGGGTACATCGCCTGGTACGCGGCAGCCATGATGGGCTTTACCGAATACCCTCTGCAAATGTTCGGACTGGGTATTCACGCCGCATAACGTGCCGCATAACTAAATTCTCACTGAGGACAGCAAAGCGCCCCGTCACTTCCCTACGGAAGCGGCGGGGCGCTTTTCTAATCCTTATCCCGACCTATCGGGGTGAGAGATTAAGCGTCCTGGATGGGCCAGAAGACGTCAACCTCAACGTTCTCTTCACCGGAGGTGGGGTACTTCTCGAACTCAGTGTTGTGCATTGGCAGTTCTCCTTCGTGAGCGGGCGGGAATCTCTTCTCCCCCGCGCTAGCTCACCATCGGTAGTGAGCCCTAATGTTTCGCGTTTGCGTCCTCGCAGTGGCGGGAACAGTTACAAGTCTACGCCCCATGCATGTTGTGTTTCTACCATTTTTCCCACAATGTATGTAGAGACACATGAAAAATTTAAAAAGCCCACACAGACCCCCTGAAATATCGCCCGAGAGCTTTTCTTTCCCTCAGAAAAACCCACAAGGCAACATTATTTCCCGTCAAATACGCCGCGAGTTTGGTGTGTCAGAACCCACAAGTCACATGCACGGGAACGTAATTACACCACATATGGTCAGAAAACAATACAACCCCACGGGTCAGGTCACATTTTTCCGCACTATTCACGAGAAAAATACCGGCAATATCTCCGCAACATATTTTCAGAACACAAAAAATACGCCCTGGACAATACACCCCAGCCAATACACCCCAGCCAATACGCCCCGGACAATAAAACAACGCGCAATACACAAGAGGCCCCGGTACCACACGGTACCGGAGCCTCCCCCGTACTTTTATGTCGGCTTTGATGTTCAGCGGATATTGCTTAGGCCAGCGAAATCAGATCCTGGTAATCCTTCGACCATAGGTCCTCCACCGCATCCGGTAGAAGCAGCACGCGCTCAGGATCCAGCGCCTCCACGGCACCCTCATCGTGAGAAACCATAACAATGGCGCCCTGGTACGCCTTCAACGCGTTCAGAATCTCCTCACGCGAGGCGGGGTCCAGGTTGTTGGTCGGCTCATCGAGCAGCAGCACGTTCGCGCTCGACGCCACCAGGGTCGCCAGGGACAGACGGGTCTTCTCACCGCCGGAAAGCACACCGGCAGGCTTATCCACGTCATCACCGGAGAACAGGAACGAACCCAGAATCGTGCGCACGCGGGTGTCATCCAGATCCGGCGCGGCAGACTTCATGTTCTCAAAGACAGTGCGGTCGCCATCAAGAATTTCGTGTTCCTGCGCAAAATAGCCCAGCTTCGCGCCGTGACCGTACACAACCTCACCCGTATCAGGCTCGGTGGAACCAGCCAGCATGCGCAGCAGAGTGGTCTTACCGGCACCGTTCAGGCCCAGCACCACCACTCGCGAACCGCGGTCAATCGCCAAATCAACGTCCGTGAAAATCTCCAGAGAGCCATAGGACTTCGACAGGCCCTGCGCAGAGAGCGGAGTCTTACCGCACGGCGCCGGATCCGGGAAGCGAATCGCCGCAACCTTATCGCTCTGACGCTCCTCCTCCAGGCCGCGCAGAAGCTTCTCAGCACGCTTAATCATCTGCTGAGCGGCAACAGCCTTCGTCGCCTTCGCGCGCATCTTATTCGCCTGCTCCATCAGAGCATTCGCCTTCTTCTGCGCATTCGCACGCTCACGCTTGCGGCGGTGCTCATCCTGCTCACGCTGAAGCAAGTAGTTCTTCCAGCCCATGTTGTACTGGTCAATCACGCAGCGGTTCGCGTCCAGGTAGAAGACGCGGTTGACGACCAGCTCCATCAGGTCAACATCGTGGCTAATGACCATCAGGCCGCCCGAGAAGTTCTTCAAGAAGTCACGCAGCCACATGATGGAGTCAGCATCCAGGTGGTTGGTCGGCTCGTCCAGCAGCATGGTGTCTGCATTGGAGAAGAGAATACGCGCCAGCTCCACGCGGCGACGCTGACCGCCCGACAGAGTGGACAGCGGTTGGGCGAGCACACGCTCCGGCAGGTCCAGGTTGGAGGTGATGACCGCCGCCTCCGACTCAGCCGCGTAGCCGCCACCGGCAATGAACTCAGCCTCAAGACGGTCGTAGCGGCGCATACCCTTAGCGCGCACCGCCGGGTCTTCACTCGCCATATCGTCCTGCGCCTGACGCATCTTACGCGCCACACCGTCCAGGCCACGCGCCGAAAGGATGCGGTCACGCGCCAGCTGGCTCATGTCATCCACCTTCGGGTCCTGCGGAAGGTAGCCGATAGTGCCGCTGCGGGTCACCGTACCGTCAGCGGGCAGGGTCAGACCGGCAAGCACCTTAGTCATAGTGGTCTTACCGGCACCGTTGCGGCCCACCAGACCAATCTTGTCACCCTTATCGATGCGGAAGGTGACCTCTTCCATGAGCAGGCGCGCGCCTGCACGCAATTCGAGGTTCTGTACAGCAATCATGGGTGCCTTTCCGGATGGCGGTCTGGTGTGTGGGTTGATAGTGCTCGGTAGGCGGGATTCGCCGGGTTAGAAGCGGCGAGCGCGCAGAGCACCTCATCAATTTTAGTGCAGGCGTGCCGAGTGCGCATGTGGGGCACCTTTTGTTTTTGTGGTATGCGGTGTACTATACATACCGAACACTATTTGTAGAACATTGTTCAAAACTGGGTTGTGACAAGCAAGTCAACCACCGCCACCCTCAACTCTGTAGAAAAATCTGCAGAGCAACACGTATCAAAGGAGTACCACCCCAATGACCGATTCCGTGCGCGAATCAGCCCAGGCACCGCAGGCAACCCAGGCACCGCGCCGTAACGTAGCGGCAAAGACCTCCCTCGCCACCGATCTCTCCCTCATCGCAGTGTTCGCGGGCTTCATCGCCGCGCTCGCCATCATGCCCGCCGTCAGCTTGGGCGGCGTTGCGGTTCCCTTCACCTTCCAAACCCTCGGCATTTACATCACCGCTCAGGTACTCGGCGGCAAGCGTGCCACCGCCTCCGTGGCGCTGTACCTGCTGGTTGGTTTCGCTGGCCTGCCCATCTTCGCTAAGGGCGGCGCCGGCTTGGGTACGCTCGCCTCCCCGAGTGCCGGCTACCTGCTCGGCTTCCTGCCCTTCGCCGCTATTGCCGGTACCCTCGCCTACCTGTTCACCCGCAACACCCGTTCGGTTGGTGCAACCTTCCTCATGGCTCTGGTCGCGAACTTCTGCGGTTTTGTGGTTCTGACCGCCTGCGGTATCGCCGGTATGATGGTGAACGCCCACATGACTTTTGACGCCGCATTCAGCGCGGCAATGGTATTCGTTCCCTGGGATCTGGTGAAGTCCACGATCGCGGTTCTGGTTGGTTTGTCGGTACGCCGCGCCTTCCCGTCCCTGGCTTCTACCCAGCGTTAAAGGCACACGATGTGCCACACGAGAGGATAGCTATGTTTTTTCGCCGCTCCACGCGCCAGCCTGCACCGCAGCAGGTGCAAGGCGAGCAGGCGGTGAGCGCCTCTACCAGCATGCCCGCCCTTGAGCTTGAATCGGTGAGTGTTTTCACCGAGCTGCCCGAAGGCGGGCATCGCCGTATCCTCAAGGATGTGAGCCTGCGTTTCATGGCGAAACGCACCGCGGTCCTGGGTCTGAACGGTAGCGGCAAGTCCACCCTGCTGGGGCTTTTTAATGGGCTCACCCACCCGGATGAGGGCATTGTGCGCGTGAACGGTGTAGACACCCTGGAGGCGCCGAGCCGCGGCTCGAAGGGCGCCGGTTCTCACACCGGTTCGCAGGGTGCTTTTGAGGGTGTGGGCATGCTCTTTGCCCAGCCGGAGGCGCAGCTGATTATGCCCACCGTCGCCGAAGATATTGACCTGAGCCTGCGCCGTGCCGCCGCCGTTGAGGGAAGCGTTCTCAGCGGTGAACAGCGCCGCGAACGAATTCGTGAACTGCTCCGCGAGCGCGGCCTTGAGCACCTTGAAAACCAGAGCGTTTTCACCCTCTCAGGAGGCGAAAAGCAGCTGGTCGCTCTCACCAGTGTGCTGGCGGCGCGCCCGCTGATTCTTCTGCTCGATGAGCCGACCACCCTGCTGGATTTGCGCAATCGCGCGCGGCTACTCAAGCATTTGGAGTCGCTGGATCAGATGCTGGTGCTCAGCACGCACGACCTGGATTTGGCGGCGTCCTGCGATGAAGCCGTCATTATTCATGACGGGCGCCTGCTCGCCCAGGGGGATGCGGAGCAACTGGTGCAACAGTACCGCACGTGGTGTGCCGAAGGGTTCCCGAACGAGGGTGCGACCGAAGGTCTGGATTCGGCAGGAGGCGCGCATGGGCGCTAACACGCCGCGCGTGAATCCTCGCCCCGCCTCTCAGGGCTCGGATTTCAACCCCGGTACTCTGCTGGTGGGTTTCTACCAGCCGTTGAACACGCCGGTGCATCGGGCGCCGCTGTGGCTCAAGGGCACGCTCTTCTTTGGGTTGTTTCTGCTGTTGGCGGTGACCGGCTGGCAGGTGGCGCTGGTGGCTTTGGTTGCCTCCACGTTCTGCGCGTTGTGGGCTGGTGTGCCTGCCTCTCAGCTGTGGCTGGTGGTTCGCACGCTGTCTCTGCTGCTACTGATCATGGTCGGCTATTACGTGTTTACGGGCCAGTACGCCTCCGGCGCGGATGCTATCGCGACTATGCTGACGGCTTTTTATGCGTCCCGCGCTCTGCTGGTGAGCACTCCCCTGCCGGTTCTGATTGACGGCTTTGTGAGGCTGTGTTCGCCGTTGCGTTTCGTGGGTCTTTCTCCCGAGCGTCTGGGCCTGCTGATCGCGTTGATGGTCCGGTCGATTCCGGCGCTCATGGACCGTTGGGGTGCGTTGCGCAGGGCGGCGGTGGCGCGTAACCTGCCCAAGCGCATGTATTGGCGGCTGCTGATTCCGTGGGTGGTGCAGGCGGTTGATTACGCGACGGCGACCGCTCGTGCTTTGCGGGCGCGGCACGTGGACGAACTGAAATAGCGCAGACACGCGAGAGGGGCGGGGTGAACCTTGTAGGTTCATCCCGCCCCTTCGCTTTAATCGCCCAGCTAGGCTGGTTTAGGGCATTTCAATGAGGAGCGCCGCCGGGAGCTGCTCCCACCACAGGTACCAGTCGTGCTGACCGTAGAGCGCCTCCACGAGCTTGTCGAAGCCGCGGTAGACGCGCACCGGCATCGCCGAGGAAACCATCGTGTGCTCGACCGCCAGAATCTCGGCGTCGCGGCGGGTCGTGACCGGTACCGGCGTGTAGAACTCGATAAAGTCTGAGGCGATAACAGCCGGGTAGGCGTCATCGCGTTCAAACCAGTAGCGGGCAATGGACAGCATCGCCTCGGGGCTGGGGCTGGAATCCCAGCCGCCGAAGGGCAGGTAGGCGAACACCCCGGATACATCCCGCAGCGGCAGGTCCATAATCAGCAGTTCCGCGGCGCTGTCGATGTCGGTGGTTTTGACCTTCTCATTGATGATGCCGGCGGTCAGTTCGAAGGGGTACTCCGCTTTCAGGGGCGTACCAATATCGTCTTCGCCAAGTTCACCGTTTTCCATGAGGCGGCGGTAGGTCTGCAGGTAGGCGCTCTCGTTCAGGTGCCGGAACGCCTCATGCGCGGCAACTTCTACACCGACTTGTTCCAGGTAACGCTGCTGGTCGGTGATGAGGTCGTGTGCGTACCGCTCGATGGTTTCGGCGGTGATGTTCTGCACGGGCGTTGAGGTGCGCAGGGAGACGTTATTCTCAATGGTCCCGAGCAGGGTCGGGTCGAGGGCAACCACGATGGGGGTTGTTCCCCGGTTCTTGCCCTCGTAGAGGTGTTCGAGGTATCGCCGGTTAAGTTCGGCTCGTGGGGCGCCGTGGCGGATTCGCTCGTGTGGGTAGGGATACAAAGCGACGAAGCGCTCGTAGAGCTCTGCCATGGTGTTCTCCGATGTTTGGTTGCCCCCAGTTTATCGCGTATTTTCGCACAAAAATACGGGTTTTTGAAGGTTTTAGCAGGGCGCGGAGGGCGTGTAATTTTTTCGTTTGATGAGTGTGTATCGGTGTGTGCTAAACACGCTTAAACTGCCTTTGTGTTGGGCGGTTTGCGCACCTGTTTTCGCCAGAAAAAGTTAGAAATTTTTTGCCACCATATGAGATTTTGGGCGAGTTACACCGGGCGGTGCAAAAGGGTTCGGAGGACACTTTCGTGGAGGTGGCGGGCGCCTCCTGCGGGTCGGTATCCGCTGCCAGAACTCGGGTAGAACAGGCACCAAGTTAATGATTTACAGACATAAAGCACCCTATTTTCTTCTTCGGCGCGTCATATTTGACGTATTAAGGGTGTTTTGGGCGAGTTCCGCCACAGCCACCCCACAGCTGGCGTAGAGTGTTGGTACCAGCTACCACCCGTGCCGCGTTGGTGCGGAAAACGTCGCTGGGACCATCAACTCGCAGGAGTTCAAACCAACGGAGGTTCTCATGTCGAATAACTACTACAAAGAGATGGTTCGCCTGGCAGACAGCATCGCTGATAAGGCGCATGAGGGGCAGACTGACCGTAACGGCTGGCCCTATATCTCCCACCCTCGCCGTGTGGCTCTTGGGGTACGTAAGCTTGCGTGTGAGTTGGCTGCCGCGACTCACCCTGATATTTCTTTGGAGGAGCTGAAGGCTGAAGCGCAGATCGTGGCGTTGCTGCATGACACGGTGGAGGATACCGGCGTTTCTCTCGCTTTCTTGGCGCGTCACTTCTCGGCGCGTATTGTGGATGCGATTGATGCCTTGACCCGCCGCCCGGGTGAGTCGCGTGAGTCGTATCTGAGCCGGGTGCGTGTGAATGATTTGGCTCGTCTGGTGAAGCTTGCCGATATTGCGGATAATACTGACCCGCAGCGTTTGGCGCTTCTGGAGGAACCGACTCGTACCTGCCTCATGATCAAGTATGAGCACTCGCTGAAATTGCTGCACCTGAACGACTAGGTTCAAGCTGACCATATAGAAGCCGCCCGGTATGGAATGTGTTCCATGCCGGGCGGCTTCTATGAATCATCTATTGAATTAGTCCAGGTGAGAGATAGCGTACTCCGCTTCTTCCTCAGTGAAACCTTCAACGGAAGAAGTCAGCTGAGAACGGATTGCTTCAGGAGACATGTTCATCGTCTTCTGGTAGCTCTTTGCGCTCTCCAGGGCATTCGCGTTCCAGTCAGCCTTCACATTGTCTACAGCGTACTGAGCAGCTTCAGGAGAGAACTTTTCGAATTCACTGGTGAGCTGGTCGTAGATACGCTGCTTGGACATGTGCATAGTGCGCGAGTACGATTCGGCCTTCTTCAATGCCGACTTGTACTCACTCGGTACACTATCGCTCTGCTTTGAATTAGACTCTGCCGCAGTGGTGGCAGGAGCCGCAGAGGAGTCTACGGCAGCAGAATCGCTCGTAGCAGCCGAGTTAGCAGCGGCAGAAGATGAGGGAGCGCTTACCGTGGTGGAGCTCTTAGAGTCGCCGCCCATCATCGAAGCGCAGCCACCAAGAAGAACAAGAATAACGAGAGTGATAAACCACCAACGGAGATAAAAAGGCTTCTTCTTAACGTAGACAGAACCGTCAGCGGCAATAATCTTTTGTGCCATGATTTCCTTTCGGCGTCCTCAAGCAGCCATTGCATGAGAGCCTAATATGATGTGAGTGTATGATTCACAAGGAAATATACTCGACCCCCCCCCCAAAGTCAAAGCGTCCTAATTGTTTTAGTAAAATACATCCCTATTATCATCAAATTACTTTTAAAGCTGGGGTTAAGACCACACGTTCATTTTATATAAAACACAAAAATACCCGCCCGGTGCCGAAGGCATACACCTTCCGCACCGGGCGGGTACTTTATTTGCGGTCAGGAGCTTAGATGTTGAAGCCCAGCGCGCGCATCATATCGCGGCCGTCCTCAGTAATACGCTCCGGACCCCACGGCGGCATCCAAACCCAGTTCACACGCCAAGAATCAACCAGGTTATCCAGGTTGCTCTGAACCTGCTCCTCAATAACCTCCTGCAGCGGGCAGGCTGCGGTGGTCAGAGTCAGGTCCAGAATGAGGGTTCCATCCTCATCCCAGCGCAGACCGTAGAGCAGACCGAGGTCAACAATATTGACGCCGAGCTCCGGGTCAATGACCTCCTTGAGGGCTTCCTCAATCTCTTCCTGAGGAACACGACCCTGCACAGTCTCAGTCATAGTTCTATCTTTCTGTCAGAATCCGGTCAGGGAAGAAGCTTACTTCTTACCTACGTAAGCTACGTAGCCCTCTTCTTCCAGGCGGTCAGCCAGCTCGGGGCCGCCCTGGTCAACCATCTTGCCGTCCACGAACACGTGCACGAACTGCGGCTTGATGTAGCGCAGGATGCGGGTGTAGTGGGTAATCAGCATGACGCCCATGTCGTTCTCGTCGTGCGCACGGTTAACGCCCTCAGACACAATCTTCAGTGCGTCAACGTCCAGACCGGAGTCGGTCTCGTCCAGGATGCCGAACTTGGGCTTGAGCAGCTCCAGCTGAAGGATTTCGTGGCGCTTCTTCTCACCACCGGAGAAGCCCTCGTTCACGTTACGTGCGATGAACGCGGGGTCGATCTCCAGGTTCTTCATGGCTTCCTTAACGTCCTTAGTCCAGGTACGCAGGGAGGGAGCCTTGCCGTCCACAGCAGTCTTAGCGGAACGCAGGAAGTTGGACATGGTCACGCCGGGGATCTCGACCGGGTACTGCATAGCCAGGAACAGGCCTGCGCGTGCACGCTCGTCCACGCTCATCTCGGTGATGTCCTCACCGTCGAGCAGAATCTGACCGGAATCAACCTGGTACTTGGGGTGACCAGCGATGGTGGAAGCCAGAGTGGACTTACCGGAACCGTTCGGGCCCATGATTGCGTGAATCTCGCCCGAGTTGATGGTCAGGTTAACGCCCTTCAGGATGGGCTTGGTGGTTTCATCGTCGAGGATGACCGAGACGTGAAGGTCCTTGATTTCAAGAGTAGACATTGATTTCTCCTGGTAAAGCTTAGTTGTTGCTGAGGGCGAGCTCTGCCTCAAGGGCCTCGGTGAGCTGCTCTTCAAGTTCGGGAACGCGAATCTGCTGAATGATCTCGTTCAGGAAGCCGCGCACGACCAGACGGCGTGCTTCAGCCTCCGGAATACCGCGAGCCTGCAGGTACCACAGGTGCTGCTCATCGAGCTGGCCGGTGGTGGATGCGTGGCCGGCGCCCTCAATCAGGCCGGTCTCAATCTCCAGGTTCGGCACAGAGTCGGCGCGGGGGCCAACTTCCAGCAGCAGGTTACGGTTCAGCTCGTAGGTATCGGTGCCTTCTGCATCCTTACCAATCAGAACGTCACCAACCCATACGGAGTGCGCACCCTTACCCTGCAGCGCGCCCTTGTAGGTCACGCGGGACTTGCAGTTGGGTACGGAGTGGTCCACGAACAGGCGGGACTCAATGTGCTGACCTGCGTCTACGAAGTACAGGCCGTACATTTCAGTCTCAGCGCCGGGAGCGGTGAACTTGGTGGAGGGGGTCACGCGCACCAGGTCGCCGCCGAGGGACACCACAACGTGCTTGAAGCGTGCGTTGCGGCCCAGCTTAGCGTAGTGTGCGGAGGCGTGGATTGCGTCGTCAGCCCACTGCTGCACGGAAACAACGTTCAGCTCAGCCTCGTCGTTCACCACGAACTCAACGTTCTGTGCCAGCACGGTGGAGCCGGTGTGGCGCAGAACCACGACAGCCTTCGAGAAGGGCTTAGCCTCAATCACGATGTGCTGCGCGGCAGCCTCGTTGCCGGTGCCGGTGATGTCGATTTCCACGTGCTCAGCCAGTTCAGCTTCGGCGGGGATGGTCACCACGGTTGCTTCGGTGAAGCTGGACCATGCGTTTGCTGCCACGCGGTCCTCAGGGATACCTGCGGAGCCGATGCGTGCATCCTCGCGGGAGACGGTCTCAACCTGAACCTGCTCGGGTGCGGTCACCTTCGGTGCCGGTGCGGTGCCGGTCAGCTTCTCCAGGTGCAGGCCGCCCAGACGCTTCAGCGGGGTGAAGCGCCAGTCCTCTTCACGACCGGTCAGGGGCGCGAAGTCCTCCACGTTGTAGGAGGTCTTACGCTCTGCACGGGATGCTTCGAGTACCTTCTGGATGTTGTTCGGGTTGGAGCCCTGGTGGTGTGCCTCGGTGGCACGGTACAGGGTGTCATCGTGGGCGAACTCGGTGGCGAGCTTCTCGCCCTCCTGGTCCATGCCGGGGATGATCGGGGAGTGGTAACCCAGGGTTTCTTCGTTGGTCGGCATTAGCCCACAGATCCTTCCATCTGAAGTTCGATCAGGCGGTTCAGTTCGAGTGCGTACTCCATCGGCAGCTCACGTGCGATGGGCTCAACGAAGCCGCGGACAATCATTGCCATTGCTTCTTCTTCGCTCAGGCCGCGCTGCATCAGGTAGAACAGCTGGTCCTCGGAGACGCGGGAAACGGTCGCCTCGTGACCCATGGTCACATCGTCCTCGCGCACGTCCACGTAGGGGTAGGTGTCGGAGCGGGAGATGGTGTCCACCAGCAGGGCGTCACACACCACGGAGGACTTGGAGTGCTTAGCACCCTCGCGCACCTGAACCAGGCCACGATAAGCGCTACGGCCACCGTTACGGGCCACGGACTTCGACACAATGGTCGAGGAGGTGTTCGGTGCAATGTGAACCATCTTCGAACCGGTGTCCTGGTGCTGGCCCTCGCCAGCGAATGCGATGGACAGGGTCTCACCCTTGGCGTGCTCGCCGACCATGTAGACGGCGGGGTACTTCTGGGTGACCTTCGAACCGATGTTGCCGTCCACCCATTCCATGGTGGCACCCTCGTGCGCAACAGCGCGCTTGGTCACCAGGTTGTAGACGTTGTTCGACCAGTTCTGAATCGTGGTGTAGCGAACGCGGGCGTTCTTCTTCAGCACGATCTCAACCACTGCGGAGTGCAGGGAGTCGGACTTGTAGATGGGGGCGGTGCAGCCCTCGATGTAGTGAACGTAGGAGCCCTCGTCCGCGATGATCAGGGTGCGTTCGAACTGGCCCATGTTCTCGGTGTTAATGCGGAAGTACGCCTGCAGCGGGATCTCCACGTGGACTCCCGGGGGAACGTACACGAAGGAGCCACCGGACCATACGGCGGTGTTCAGCGCGGAGAACTTGTTGTCACCAATCGGGATGATGGAGCCGAAGTATTCCTTGAACAGTTCGGGGTATTCGCGCAGACCGGTGTCGGTGTCGACGAAGATCACGCCCTGCTGCTCCAGGTCCTCACGGATCTGGTGGTACACGACCTCAGACTCGTACTGTGCAGCCACACCCGCGACGAGGGAGTTACGCTCCGCCTCGGGAATGCCCAGGCGCTCGTAGGTGGTGCGGATGTCCTCGGGCAGTTCCTCCCAAGAGGTCGCCTGACCCTCGGTCGAACGCACGAAGTACTTGATGTTGTCGAAGTCAATTTCGGAAAGATCCGCGCCCCAGGTGGGCATGGGCTTACGCTCGAAGAACTTCAGCGCCTTCAGACGCATGTCCAGCATCCACTGGGGTTCGTTCTTCTTTGCAGAGATGTCGCGCACGACGTTCTCGTCCAGGCCGCGCTTTGCTACCTGGCCTGCTTCGTCGGAGTCTGCCCAACCGTACTCGTAGTTGCCAATGCCCTCGAGTTCGGGGTTCATCTCCAGGATCTCTGAAATGACGGTGTCGTTGGCGTTCTGCCCAACTTTCTCAGTCATTACGGCCTTTCTTCGATGGTTATTACATTTCTCGCCGCCACCTGCCGGTTGCAGGCGCGGTAGTTGAGGGGGCTGATGCCGCACTCAACCACAATGCGTGATGCGGTGTACGTGGTGTGGTTGCGGGCGGGTTTCAGCGTGCGGGTCGCACCCTTGAGGGGGGCATCGGGGTGCGCCGCTGCGTACTGCGGTAAGCGTTACGCGGAAGGTTCTTCTGCGTTCTTCTCGCTCTCGGCGGTGATACGGTTCAGGGGCACGTGCGTGGTACACACGTGAGCGCCCGAAGCCATGGTTGAAAGCCTACGGACATCAACGCCGAGCAGGTCAGAAATAATCCCGGTTTCCTGCTCGCAGAACACTTGGAAGTCTCCAGCAAGGTCGCGCACCGGGCAGTGACCCTGACAGAGCTGAATACTTGCCAGAAAATGCTCGGGAACAGTTCGTCCTGCAGGAGGCGCGGTGACCTGAGCGGTCGCCACGAAACCGTCCTTACTCATTGCCTCTGCGAGCGCCTGCGCTCTGGCTGCCACATCGTCACCGGCGGCTTCTACGACGGGTCGGTAGCGGGCTTCCATTTCTGCGGCGCGGGCGGAGGCGAAAGCTTCGAGGGCTTCCTGACCAACCGTGTCGCGGAGCATTTGCAGGGCTTCGCGGGCGATAAGGAGGTAATCGTTGCCGAGGCGTTCGTGGCCCTGGGGGGCGATCACGTAGCGGCGGGCGGGTCGTCCAGCTCCGGCGCCGTGCTTTTTGATGGGCGCGACCTCAATCATGTTGTTGGATTCGAGGGCGTCGAGGTGGCGGCGTACCGCTGCGGGAGTGAGGCTGAGGAGCTCACCGAGGGTTGCTGCGGATACGGGGCCATTGTTGAGGACTTCGCGCAGGACGCGGTCCCTGGTGCGTTCTTCTGCCTCGGCTTTGCGCTTGGATGTGCGTGCCGCGGAGGACTTTGTACTGGAAGCACCAGTAGAGCCCGAGGCGGCGGTTCGGGTGCCGTTTCGGGTCTGCGCCTCGTTCGTTGAGGCGCGCTGAGGGGTCTTATTCACGGAATACACAAATAAAGTATGTCCTAATTAGTTTTTCTTTGGCTAGTTAGGTACCCCTACTTGCTAACTTTTCTACCTTAAAGTGAACTTTTGAGTCGTAACGGGCGTGCTTTGAACGTGAGTTAGGGCATAAGATGAAGGGGCACACACGCTCCTTCATCGCAAAAATCGAAAGTGACTGTCTATGGAGACCACCACCGCGGGCCAGCAGGACCACCCTGGGCGTGCATCCGCCGTACCAACGGCACACACTGAGCACCACACGGAGCCCAGCGCCTCACCCACCGCACGACGACGCATCGTCACCGAAGAACCGGCGCTCACCATTAAAGACCTCATCAAAGAGTTCAAACCCTCACGCGCCTTCCGCACCAAATACCCCGAACGGCTCACCGCCAGCGGGCTCTACCGCGCCGTCAACAAGGTCAACCTGCGCGTCTTCCCCGGTGAAGTGGTCGTCCTCCTCGGAGCCAACGGTGCCGGCAAAACCACGACCCTCGCCTGCGCCCAGGGCCTACTCAAACCCACCCGCGGTACCGTGCGCCTCCTTGGTGAAAACCCGCTGCAGGCGGACCCGGAGCTGCGCGCCAAGGTCGGCATTATGCTCCAGGACGGCGGCCTGCCCAACGCCATGCACCCCATTCCGCTACTCGAGCACATCTCGACCATGTACACCGACCCGTACCCGGTCGAAGAGCTCGCAGAACGCCTCGGCATTGATGCCTTCAACGGCACTACGATTCGCCGCCTCTCGGGTGGTCAGAAGCAGCGCGTCTCCCTCGCCGCCGCCCTCATCGGCCGCCCGGACGTGCTCTTCCTCGACGAGCCCTCCGCGGGCCTGGACCCGCAATCCCGCAACGTCGTCTTCGACATCATTCGTGAACAGCGTGAACTTGGCACCGCAATCGTGCTCACCACGCACCTGATTGATGACGCGCAGAAGCTCGCCGATTACGTCTACATCATTGAAAACGGCGCCACGGTTCAGGAAGGTACCGTCTCCGAGCTCATCGCCAGCGACGGCACGAACCGCCTGCAGTACACACTGGATGCACCCACCCCCACCCGTGAGCAACTGCTGCCCGCACATCTGCGTGCCGGTGTGGAGCTCATCGAGAAGGTGCCCTACACCCCGGCTCGTGACGGCGCACCCTCCGTGCCCGGCGCGTATGAGCTGGTCGGCGCACTACGCCCCGAGCACCTGGCGGCGTTCACCTCAGCGCTCGCCGAACGTTACCTCATGCCGATTTCTCTCACCATGGAACCGAAGACTCTTGAGGATGTCTTCCTCGACATTTCAGGACGTGATATCCGATGAGCAACACCGCACGCACTAACAACAACCGGGCGGCCAACAACCGGGCAACAGAAAACCAAGTAAAAGAAAAGCCTGCAGAAGAGAGCCGAGCGGAAGGGAACCGAATGGAAGAACGCGCCGCGAACACCCGTTCCGCCGTAGACACCCGCCCCAAGGTCTCTTCTATTGACGAAGATGAGGAGTACATTCCCCCGCGCGCGAACTACCCGCTCGTGCGCGTAATCGAGCAGGGCCGCTACGAGACGATGGCGATGCTCCGCAACGGCGAGCAGCTGATGCTCAACATTATTTTTCCCGTCATGGCACTCATTGCGTTGCGGTTTACCGGCCTGATTGATGAGTACGCGAACTCGGTCGGGGTCTCCCGCATGGACGCGGCGGTCCCCGGCGTTCTGGCGCTCTGCGTGATTTCTACGGCGCTGTCCGGCCAGGGCATTGCCACCGGTTTTGATCGCCGCTACGGCGTGCTGCGGTTCCTGGCGACCACTCCCCTGGGCCGTAACGGCCTGATTATGGGCAAGTGCATTGCGGTGCTGGTGGTCGTGGCGATTCAGTTCACCCTGGTGGCGGTTCTGGGGTACGGCCTGGGGTGGCGCCCGGACGCTATCGCCGTCTCCCGCTCCATCATCACGATGATCATGGGTGCTGGCGCATTTACGGCGCTGGGCCTGCTCATTGCCGGTACGGTGCGCGCGGAGGCGACCCTCGCCATCGTGAATATTGCCTGGGTCATTCTTGCCGGTGCCGGCGGCGTGGTGTTCCCGTTGAAGTCCTTCCCCGACTGGTACGCCGGAATTGTGGCGTGGTCGCCCTCGGCGGCTCTGGGTGATGCGTTGCGCGGTAACTTCATTCAGCATCAGTGGCTTGCCGACCCGCACTGGGTCCTCATTGTGTGGACCGTGGTCATTGGGTTTGTTGCCTCACGTAAGTTCAAGTGGTCCGACTAGAGGCAGCACAAATACAGACAGTGCAAGCGCAGACAGTGCAAGAGCAGACAGAGCTTCTTCTCATCGCAAATTAAAAGACGGGCGCCGGATATGTTCCGATCATATCCGGCGCCCATACATATAACACAAACCTTTAGTCTCAACCACGCACAAAGTGCACGGTCCGAGACTAAAAGAAAGCACCCTCCTCCAGAACCTTTTATCTCACCACCACAGTAAGATAATCAACGGTTCTTACGCGGAGGAGGGGCTTCAATCACCGAGATGCAGACCGACCCAACCACTGTTTCGGTCTACAACCTTCCTGCTCAACCTTAACATGAGCTTCACCACTTACACAAAAATTGTTACGTTACTGAACAATATTCAGCGCATAGCTCAGAAACACAGCTCAAACGTGCACCGCGAAATCCGCGGAGCCCGCGTTGTAGCGTCGCTTTTTTCTCCATCTCAGCCCCGTATCACCCTGTGAATGTCTGCATTCACACACCGGATACTTCCGCCCAGTGAACTATCCTGTTAAAACGAAAGGGTCGAAACAAACCTCCAGGCTCCCCGCACCTACCGGGTACTTACCAAGGCACCTACCCGGGTACCTACCGGCGCGGGAATAAGCGCCCCCGAAGGCACGTTACACCCGATGAACAGCGCGCTAGCACACGCCTGCTGGCGCATCCACTCACGTTGTGAAAGGACACCCCACGTGGCAGAAAACCTCCAGTGGACAGAAACCGATCAGCGAGCCGTTGACACCGCCCGCATCCTTGCCGCCGACGCCGTGGAGAAGGTCGGCTCCGGCCACCCCGGCACCGCGATGAGCCTGGCCCCGGTCGCCTACCTGCTGTTCCAGAAGGTCATGAACCAGGACCCGGCCGACGACCGCTGGGAAGGCCGCGACCGCTTCATCCTGTCCCCCGGCCACACCTCCCTCACCCTGTACACTCAGCTGTTCCTCGGCGGCTACGGCCTCGAAATGAGCGACCTGGAAGCCCTGCGCACCTGGGGTGCCCTCACCCCCGGCCACCCCGAATACAAGCACACCAAGGGCGTAGAAATCACCACCGGCCCGCTCGGCCAGGGTCTGGCATCCGCCGTTGGCTTCGCCTACGCACAGCGTCGTATGCGCGGCATGTTCGACCCCGAGGCTGCCCCGGGCACCTCCCCCTTCGACCACCACGTCTACGTCATCGCCTCCGAGGGTGACGTGCAGGAGGGCGTGACCGCCGAGGCGTGCGCGCTCGCAGGTCACCAGGAGCTCGGCAACCTGATCGTCGTCTGGGACCGCAACCACATCTCCATTGAGGAAGACACCGACGTCGCCTTCACCGAGGACGTGGCCAAGCGCTACGAGTCCTACGGTTGGGACGTTCAGCGCGTGGATTGGACCCGCACCGGCGAGTACGTCGAGGACGTCGCCGAGCTGTACGCCGCCATCGAGCGCGCGAAGGCCGTCACGGACAAGCCCTCGTTCATCGAGCTGCGCACCATCATCGGCTACCCCGCACCGCACAAGCAGAACACCGGCGCAGTGCACGGCTCCAAGCTCGGTGCTGAAGAGGTCGCCGCAACCAAGGAGGTGCTCGGCTTCGACCCCGCCAAGAGCTTCTTCATCGAGGAGAACGTGCTGGCACACACCCGTCAGCTCGTTGAGCGCGGTGCTGCGGCACACAAGGCATGGGACGAGAAGTTCGAGGCCTGGGCCAAGGCTAACCCCGAGCGCGCCGAACTGTACAAGCGCCTCGTCGCAGGCGAACTGCCCGCAGACTACAAGGCTGCCTTCCCTGTGTTCGAGGCTGGCACCTCCGTGGCAACCCGCGCGGCGTCCGGCACCGTCATCAACGCTATCGCTGACACATTCCCCGAACTGTGGGGCGGCTCCGCTGACCTCGCCGGCTCGAACCTGACCACCATCAAGGGTGCAGAGTCCTTCAACCCGGCATCGCGCAGCACCGAAGACTGGACCGGCAACCCCTACGGCCGCGTGCTGCACTTCGGTATCCGTGAGCAGGCTGCCGCAGCCATCGTTAACGGTATTGTGCTCTCCTCCCCGACCCGCGCGTTCTCGGGCACCTTCTTTGTGTTCTCCGACTACCAGCGCCCGGCCGTTCGCCTCTCCGCGCTGATGGGCGTTCCCGCACTGTACGTGTGGACCCACGACTCCATCGGTGTGGGCGAAGACGGCCCCACCCACCAGCCGATCGAGCACCTCTCCGCCCTGCGCGCCATCCCCGGCTTCGATGTTGTTCGCCCCGCGGACGCTAACGAAACCGCCGTCGCATGGCGCACCATCCTGGAGAAGTCCGACCGCCCCGCAGGCCTCGTGCTCTCCCGCCAGAACCTGCCCGTCTGGGCTCGTGAGGACGTGCACGCGGACGCTGAGGGTGAGAAGTTCGCTTCCGCTGAGGGCACCGCACGCGGCGGCTACATCATGGCTGACACCGAGGGCACCCCGGACGTCATCCTGATTGCTACCGGTTCCGAGGTTGAGCTCGCCGTTCAGGCTCGCGCAACCCTCGCAGAGCAGGGCATCGCGGCTCGCGTGGTTTCCATGCCTTCACGTGAGTGGTTCGCTGAGCAGGACGCAGAGTACCGCGAGTCGGTTCTGCCCTCCTCGGTTGCCGCCCGCGTCTCCGTCGAGGCTGGCCTGGCGATGAGCTGGTACGACCTGCTCGGCACCGCTGGCCGCGCCGTGTCCATCGAGCACTTCGGTGCATCCGCCGATGCGAAGACCCTGTACCGCGAATTCGGTATCACCGCGGAGGCTGTCGTGGCCGCCGCTAAGGAATCCATCGAGGCCGCTAAGTAGGCAGTAACAACGCCGCGGTAACTGCCGCGCACACTGCGCTCCCCCTGTACGGGTGGGGTGCGGACGCAACGGGTAGGCTCCGGCTGACCGCTCAGCCGGAGCCTCCCGCCGCCCAGAAGATTTCACTGATATCTCAAATTTCAATTTCGACAAAGAATCGAAGGTTTTCACATGTCTGAGTCCACTCAGAAGCTTTCCGACGCCGGTGTCTCCATCTGGCTTGACGACCTCTCCCGTGAGCGTCTGACCAGCGGCAACCTTGCCGAACTCATCAAGACCCACAACGTCGTCGGTGTGACCACCAACCCCACCATCTTCGCTGGCGCGCTCTCCAAGGGCGCCGCATACGCTGAGCAGATGCGTGAGCTTGCCGCCGCCGGCGCAAGCGTTGAAGAGGCAGTCTTCGCCGCAACCTGCGACGACGTACGCGCAGCCTGCGATGTGTTCGCACCCGTCTACAAGGCGTCCAACGGTTTTGACGGCCGCGTCTCCATCGAGGTTGACCCCCGCCTGGCACGCGATGCCGAAGGCACCGCCAAGATGGCACGTGAACTCTACGAGCGCGTGGGCCGCGAAAACGTCATGATTAAGATTCCCGCAACCCAGGAAGGCCTGCGCCCCATCGCGGAGACCCTGGCTGCTGGCATCAGCGTGAACGTGACCCTGATCTTCTCCCTGACCCGCTACCGCGAGGTCATCAACGCCTACATGCTCGGCCTGGAGCAGGCGCTGGAAAACGGTAAGGACCTGTCCACCATCCACTCGGTCGCATCCTTCTTCGTCTCCCGCGTAGACACCGAAATCGATGCACGCCTCGAAGCGGCAGGCGGCGACGCTGTACAGCTCAAGGGCAAGGCAGGCCTGGCAAACGCACGCCTCGCCTACGAGGTGTTCGAGGAAATGTTCTCCTCCGAGCGTTGGGCACGTCTGCAGGCACACGGCGCGAACGTACAGCGCCCGCTGTGGGCATCCACCGGCGTGAAGGACCCCTCCCTGCCGGACACCCTGTACGTCACCGGCCTGGTTGCACCCAACACCGTGAACACCATGCCCGAGGCAACCCTGAACGCTGTTGCCGATCACGGCGAGGTTACCGGCAACACCATCGTGCCGAACTACTCCGAAGCGAATGAGGTTCTGGACGCTATCTCCGTTCACGTCTCCTACCCGGAGGTCGTGGAGAAGCTCGAGGTTGAGGGCCTGTCCAAGTTCGACGTCTCCTGGGAAGAGCTGCTGCAGACCGTCCGCGAAGCACTCGAGCAGGCTAAGTAGAACCAGGCGACACAGCCGAATCTACAGCTGCTGAAATTCGGAAGCCACTGAAGTTCAGCAGCCACTGAAATATAGCGCATGACCAATGCGTTCCCGGTGTGCACCACCCGACGCACACCACCCGATATGCACGCCCACCATATTGTGGGCACAGCACCAATCCGCCGGGACTCTCGTAGAGATTCTGACCAGGATCCTGACCAGGATTCCCGCAGGGCTTCACTGCCCGAGGCGTCCCAGAGAATCTCGGCGGGTTAGGTGCCCCTCATATCGTCCCGTCAAAACCGGTACAATACAGGGTACACACCTTCCAGAATGCGGCATCGCCTCCGCGCGACAAGGTACGAACCGCGCGCCGCACGAACCAACCAAGGCAATCAAAGGAATATATTGTGACTATCGGTCATGAAGCGAACCCCCTCAGGGACACTCGCGACCGCCGCATTACCCGCATTGCGGGGCCGTCCGCGCTCGTCTTCTTTGGCGTAACCGGTGACCTGGCCCGCAAGAAGCTGCTTCCGGCAGTGTATGACCTCATGAACCGCGGTTTGCTCCCCCCGAGCTTCGGCCTTGTCGGCTTCGGTCGCCGCCCCTGGAGCGATGACGATTTCCGTTCCTACGTACGCGAATCCGTTGAAGCACACGCCCGTACCCCCTTCCGCGAAGACGTATGGAACCAGTTCCAGCAGGGCATGCGATTCGTCGTAGGTGCCTTTGACGACGACGCAGCCTATGAACAGCTCAAGAGCACCCTTGCCGAACTCGACGAGCGTGGCGCCCACGGCAACCACGCTTTCTACCTCTCCATCCCCCCGAAGGCATTCGAGCAGGTCCTCACCAAGCTCGCCGAACACGACCTCGCATCGCGCGATAACGACACCGTCAACCCCGTCGACGGTTGGCGCCGCGTGGTCATTGAGAAGCCCTTCGGTCACAACCTTGAAAGCGCACGCGAACTGAACTCCATCGTGGAGGCAGTCTTCCCGCCCGACGCCGTGTTCCGCATCGACCACTACCTGGGCAAGGAAACCGTTCAGAACATCCTCGCGATGCGTTTCTCCAACCAGATGTTCGAACCGCTCTGGAACTCCCACTACGTGGATCACGTCCAGATCACCATGGCTGAAGACATTGGCATCGGCTCCCGCGCAGGCTACTATGACGGCGTGGGTGCGGCCCGCGACGTCATCCAGAACCACCTGCTGCAGCTGCTCGCCCTCACCGCCATGGAAGAGCCTCTCAGCCTCGACGCTAAGCACCTGCGCGCCGAGAAGGCGAAGGTCCTCGAAGCAGTCCGCATCGATGACCTGCCGAACTCCTTCGCGCTCGGTCAGTACGCCGCAGGCTACCAGGGCGGCGAGCATGTCAACGGCTTCTTCGACGAGAACGACATCCCCGCAGACTCCCGCACCGAAACCTTCGCAGCGCTGAAGGTGTCCATCGCAAACCGCCGCTGGGAAGGCACCCCCTTCTACCTGCGCGCCGGCAAGCGCCTGGGCCGCCGAGTCACCGAAATCGCCGTGGTCTTCAAGAAGTCCTCCGACCGTCTCTTCGGCGAACGTGAAAACCCGCAGGTCGGCCAGAACGCCATCGTCATCCGCGTGCAGCCCGACGAAGGCATGACCATCCGATTCTCCGCGAAGGTGCCCGGCACCCAGATGGAAATCCGTGACGTCAACATGGACTTCGGCTACGGCCACTCCTTCACCGAAGAGTCCCCCGAAGCCTACGAGCGTCTCATCCTGGACGTTCTGCTCGGCGAGCCGCCGCTGTTCCCTCGCCACGAAGAAGTTGAGCTCTCCTGGAAGATCCTCGACCCCTTCGAAGAGTACTGGGAAGAAAACCGCATTAAGCCTGAACCCTACGAGTCCGGTTCGTGGGGTCCGCGTTCAGCACACGAGATGCTTGAGCGTGACAACCGCGCTTGGAGGCGCCCGTGATCTCGCACCTGCATAACACCACCGTTTCCGCCATCAACAAGGAACTGAGCCACCTGACTGCCGCCAACGGTAGCCTCAGTAGCGGACGAGTTCTCACCCTTGTTGTTCTCGCGGAAAAGGGCCACTCCCGCGAAGCAATGCGCGCCGCAATTCGTGCCTCCCACGAACACCCGAGCCGCATTATTGTGCACATCTCCCACGACCCGCTCGACCCCGACCAGCTGGATGCAGAAATCCACCTCGGCGGCGACACCGGTGCCTCCGAGATGATTGTTCTGCGCGGCTGGGGTAGCGCATCCCGCCCGACCGAAGCACTGATCTCCGGTCTGCTGCTGCCTGATTCCCCCATTGTGGTCTGGTGGCCGCACTCGGTTCCGGAGAACCCAGCACAGCACTCCATCGGTCGTATCGCTCAGCGTCGCATTACCGATTCTGCACGCGCTGAGGACCCGAAGGAGGCCCTCAAGCACCTCGCCGAGGTGTACCGCGCCGGCGACACCGACCTGGCGTGGACCCGCCTCACCCTGTGGCGCACCCAGCTCGCAGCGCTCATGGAGCAGATGCCTTCCTCCCCCGTACGCCGCGTGGTTGTGTGGGGTTCGAGCAAGTCCCCGTCCGTGGTGCTGCTCGGTACGTGGCTCGGCTGGAAGCTTGAAGCACCCGTGCACCTCGCCACCATTGGCGCGGCAAACCGCGGCCTGTACCGCGTCAGCATTGAGCGTGAAGACGGTTCGGTGACGATGTTCCGCCCCGGCATTTCCGTGGCGACCATCTCCACCCCGTACGCGCCCGAT
Source organism: Rothia sp. HMSC075F09 (assembly GCF_001810515.1). Lineage (NCBI taxonomy): Bacteria > Bacillati > Actinomycetota > Actinomycetes > Micrococcales > Micrococcaceae > Rothia > Rothia sp. HMSC075F09. The sequence continues at coordinate 15,616 of NZ_KV801780.1, read as the reverse complement.
CAGCAGATTGCGCTGCCGGTGCGTACCCTCGCCGAGTGCATCTCTGAGGAGCTGCGCCGCCTCGACCCGGACGACACCTACGGTGACGTGCTGAAGCAGGCGCTGCGCACCGTCACCCTCGTCGATGACACCTGCCAGCCTGAAGACATGCTGGACCTCGAAGAATACCCGGAGGTTTTCGATGCCTAAGATTCAGAACATGGGCGCATCCACCCCCACCCTGGTGGCGCACCCGACCCGCGACGCTCTCGCAGCGGACGCGGTGACCCGCATCCTCGACATCATTGAGCACGTGCTCTCTGAGCGTACGATCGCCCACATTTCGCTGACCGGCGGCACCATGGGTATCGCCACCTTGAAGGCATGGGCTGAGAACGAGCGCGTGAAGGATATCGACTGGTCCCGCGTGCACTTCTGGTTCTCCGATGAGCGTTACGTGCCCGAGCGTAGCCCCGAACGTAATGACGGTCAGGCTATTGAGGTGCTGCTCGCTCCCCTGCTGTCGCACGGCCTGGTCGTGGGCAATGTGCACCGCATGGGTCCGTCCGATATTTTCACCGGCCTGGAAGCTGCAGCTGAGCACTACGCCTTTGAGATGCGCGACTACGCCGGTTCTGCACCGGCTGTGAGCGTGCAGATGCCCGAGGGCGCAACCGAACTGCCGCTGGCTGGCGGTCACGGTGGCGGCGCAGGTCACGAGCACGGCGGCTCCGGCGGCTGTGGTTGTGGTGGCGGCGGTTGCGGTTCTTCCGCACCCGAGCAGTCCATCGAAGAGACCACCCTGGACGAATTTGATGCTGAGGCTGCTGAGGCTTCCGAATCCGCCGGTGGTTGCGGATGCGGCGGCGGAGGCTGCGGTGGTGGCGGTGGCGGCCAGTGGCCTGCACCGGTCTTTGATATCACCCTGCTGGGCATGGGCCCGGATGGTCATATTGCTTCCCTGTTCCCGGGCCGTAAGCAGGTTCTGCTGGGTACCGGTCTGCCGGAGGATCCGGTTGAGGGCGGTAAGGCTGTGACCGTGATGGTTTCTGATTCGCCGAAGCCGCCGGCTGAGCGTGTGTCGGTGACCCTGCCGATTATCAATAATTCGCGTCACGTGTTCTTCCTCATCACCGGTGAGGATAAGCAGGATGCGACCAGCCGCCTTCTGGCTGGCGCGAAGCTGGACGCTGAGGACCTGAACGCGGAGCTACTGCTGGAGACCCCGGCGGTGGGTGCGCGCGGTAAGAAGCAGACCCTGATTTTTGCAACCGAGGAGTCGCTGGCTCCTGAGAACCGCCCGTAAGTTTCGGTTCTGAACTGCATCAACAAAAGAGTGGAGCCCCGGATAGTTTCGACTATCCGGGGCTTTTCTCTATGGTTTTAAACCACCCCGAAATGGTACTAGAAGTGGTACTATGAAGTATGCCGAGTATTGAAGATTTAGTTGCGAAGATGGCCGCCAGCCCTCAAAACGTTACTTTCACTCAACTTCAAAAGGTATGCACCCATTTCTTTGGAGCGCCGCGTATCCGCGGATCTCACCACTACTACAGCACCCCCTGGCATGGTGACCCTATTGTCAACATTCAACAGGGAAACTCCGGTAAAGCAAAGAAATACCAAGTCAAGCAGGTTCTAACTGCCATTCGAAAACTGGAGAATAACGATGACTAACGCTCTCCCCCGCCAAGAGCTCTACACCTACCGCGTCGAGTGGTCTGAAGACGACCAGGAATTCGTCGGAACCGTAGCCGAATTCCCCAGCCTCTCATACCTGGCCCCAACCTCTACCGAGGCATTCGAAGGTATCCGAGAAGTCGTCGCCGACACCCTCGAAATTCTTGAAGAAGATGGCCGCGAGGCACCCGAACCGTTCTCTCTGCGTTCCTTCTCAGGACGATTCAACTTGCGTGTTTCACCGCAATTGCATCGTCGTCTGGTTCAGCAGGCAGCGCTTTCTCACCAGAGCCTGAACCAGTACGTGAGCCAACAGCTCGAAGCGGTCGCCTAAGTAAGCCAGCATGTCTTCATCATCCAACGAAGATTCCAAAATGTTATGACATGACAAAAGAGTGGAGCCCCGGATAGTTTCGACTATCCGGGGCTCCACTCTTGCTACGCCCGCCTACTGTTCAGTAGCGGCAGGATTCTGCGGCTCTTGTTCCTCCGAAGATTCATCCGCCTCAAAGCCCACGTACAGTGCCGCCAGCGACGGAACCGTCGCCTCCAGCACTTGCTGCGCCTCCTCGGGGCTCGGGGTGAGCTTCGCGCCGGTCAGCTGCAGGTACTCGCGCACCGTCATGGGCTGCGCCCAGTCAAAGTGCTCACGCACGGCGGTGATGTTCGCGCCAGACTGCAACACGTTAATGCCGTGGGCAAGACCAATATCCGTCACCTTCACGATGGCGTCGGTCTCCTCCGGGATGTCGTACGGGTCGCGGTTCTGCAGGTCCACGATGAACGGCAGCACACCGCGGCTCTCAGCGCGCAAGGTGAACTTGGTGTGCACCTGGCTCACCTCATGCACCTCACCCACACCTACGGCGGGCACCACCATGAAGCCCGCCTGCAGGTCGTTCACCGCGGCCAGGGTGTGTGCCTCCCCGAAGCCGGAATACAGCTGCACCACCGGCACGAGGTAGCACACCTCCGCCTTGAGCGCCTTGCGAGCCTCAATGTCGATGTACTCCCAGGCGCCTCCGGTACCGTCCGTAATGTCGCCCGAGTGATGCGCGTAAATGGCGCCCTGGCTGTTCTTCACGGTCTGCGACCAGTAGCTGATCTTGTCCATGTAGTTGCCTTCGGCGTCGAACATCATCAGCGACAGGTCAATGTCCACGCCCTCATCCCAGAAGCAGAAGAGGCGAATCACGCCGGTGGGCGGCAGGTGCACCGTCGAGGTGTTGTAGCGGCCCATACCGTCCAGGGAGGGGCGGGCACTGCGTGTGTTCAGCGGCATAATCGTATCACCCACCTGCTCGGGCAGGTAGATGCTGGTCTCGGCAAGACGGCCGGACAGGCCAATCTCGACCAGGCGCTCCAGCAGGTCCAGCACGACCGGGCTGTACTCGCGCGCCGGAATCATGGTGGCGATACCGGTCTTGGACAGGTTCATGCGCTGCGGGGCGGCAGGCTGAGTCTTCTGAGCGGACGCCGCGCGGCGCTCCTCGCGCTGGCTCGCGGCAGGTTCGGAACCGACCGGGATAGAAGGCAGCGGGTTCTCCGGGCCGGAATTATCCCCAAAGAACGAGCCCAGCGGGTTCGGGATGCCCGCGTTCTGCATGATGTTCTGAACCCTCGCGACGCCCTCCGGGTTGCGGCGCGCGTAGTCGGCGAGCTCCCGGTCCTCCTGCACCGCCACCGGGTTGGCGGGGCGCTCCTTCGGCGGGTTCGCAAGCGCGTTACGCTGCAGGGTCACCAGGTTGCGGATCTGCACCAGGATGGGCGCGGAAACGCGCGGCGCCACGGCGGCAAACGCGTCAAAGATGACCTGCTGGCCGGGGCTCGGTGCGGTATCGATGCCGTAGCGAGGCGCTTCGAAAGCATCCAGGGCGCGCACCAGCTGGCGTGCAAACACGCCGGGACGGGTCGAGAGCAGACGTGCCACGTTCTGCGCATCCCGAGTTGCGTAGGCGCGGTCCACCAGCGACTCGAAGCTGTACACCTCGCCGCAGTACAGGTCGTCAGCCCAGCGGCTCAGCGCGGTCAGTGACGGGTAGTCGCCGGGGTGAATTGCCTTGACGAGGCGCTTGTACATCTCTGCATTGGGCGCGCTGTCGTAGCGGGCACCAACCGGGTCAGCCTCCAGTACCCGGTTGAGCAGGTGAGCGATGCGGGTGCGTTCGCTACGGCGTAGCTTCAGGCGCGGCGCGATGCTCAGGCTCAGATCCCCCACCGTGCCGTTGAAGCGCAGACGCGAGTATGCGGCGGCGAGGGCGAGCGCCTCCTTCATGGTGCGCAAGTGCTCAGCGTCTTCGGGGTGCAGGCAGGCGGCAATGAACACGCGGTTCTCGCGGTTGGTGTTCTCCGGATGGGCACCCGGCAGCGCGTCATGCTGGGCGAGGAAACGGCGCAACGCCACAAGGTCGCGCTGGTCGGTCTGGCTGTACGCCTGCTGCTGACCGAGCAACTGCTGGTAGAGGGCACCCGCCATGATCAGGGCGTTCTGCACGCCGCTGACCATCTGCAGGGGTCGGCGGTTGCGTTCCATGCTGGTGAAGTTGGAGCGGCTCATCGGCTGCTGCCACTCGTAGGGCACGTAGTTCTCGGGCAGGCCGCCAAGGATGCGCTCGGTGCCGTCCGGGTTGTAGTACGGGTTGGAGAGGTAGTGCATGATCTGCTCGGTGTAGCGTTGCTCGTCGGTGAGCGTCAGGGCGCGCAGATCAAAGTCGCGGCGGAACACGCGGCCGGGGCGGTACCCGTATTCGTAGGACCAGATGGTCGCGAACAGGGCAAATTCGTTGGCGCTGGCGTTCAGCGCCTGGGCGAGGGACTCAGGGCTGAGGGTCAGACCGCAATTGCTCAGGACGGATACTCGCCCCAGGTCGGTGTCGAATGCGCCGGAGTGGTGCAGGTCGTTAATGCTCGAGTAGTTCGAGCGGTAGTAGGGGCCGTACAGGTCGGTGAAGACGTACACGCCGTAGCGGCGCATCAGGATGAGGCGCACGAGGGGGCTGAGACCCTCGGGCGCTTCGCCGCGAAGGTAGGCGGATTCGTTGATGTAGGGTGATTCCTGCAGGTAGGGGGATGCGTCGTAGGGAGTGGTCACGGGTCGTCCTTTCCGTTGGTCTCACCCGACTGTCACCGTCGGTGGTGTGTCTATGTTCTTATCGTAGCGGCGTGGGTGCGGGTTGTCGCTGGGTTTGGTCATCGGTGACCTGCGGGGGTGTGTATTCGCGGGGGCAACAGGCGGTTACGTAAGCGGAGCCTGGGCGGCGCTTATCCGCCGCGTGCTTGTCCACCAGCCGCTTATCTGTCGGTCGCTTATCCTGCCGGCCGCGTGGGAACGGGGTTAAAAGAAAAATGGCGGGAAGCGAAGAATCCGATAAATATAAGAAAAAGATATTTCAGAAAGTAGGACTCTTCATGATCCGCCATTACTTATAGATTACTCCCGCCCCGCGACGGTGGTCAAGCCGTTTCGTCACGGGGCGGTGAGTGCGGTTGGGTGCACGAGGTTGGGTACACAGGGTTGCGCGCGTAGGGGTGCAGATACGGCGGCGCAGTTACGGGGTGCTCCCCTATGACTCCCCTACCGTGAGCTACCCTTCAGCGCCTACCGATGAGGTGCCCCCACCCGAGGTGTCCCCGCTCGAGGTTTCTCCACCCAGTAGCGCAAGCGCGGCCTCGCGGGCGGCAAGCGCCTCCTCAGTCACGCGCGGGGTCACCGCAGCCAGGGCGCGTAGTGCTTTCGCCAGCACGGTAGAGCCCTTCATCTTCGGCTCCAGGACGGCGGGAATCTCAACCGGCGTGCCGTACAGTTCGGCAAGCTCAACCGCCAGGCGCACATAGTCGCCGCCCTTCGTCAGCTCACCGACCATCGGCAGCAGCAGACGCAGAACCTGCAGCACACGCCAACCCGCCAGAACACCGATACCCGACACCTCACGCAGGGTCGCCACCAGGCGGTTCGCAAGGACCATCCCGTCCTCCAGAGCCCACTTCAGGGTCTCTGCGAAGGTTGACGCATCCAGCAGGCCCGCCTCAAAGAGCGCCGCAATGGCCTCTGCCGCCGCCAGACGGTACTCAGGATTCTTCGCGCTCGCCACATAGCCGAGCAGAGTGCAGGTCGGGGCGCCCACCTGCACGGTAGACTCCCTCAACGCACGCATGAGTACGGGAACGGGGGTGACGGTCTTCTCCTCAATGCACTGCGAAGCGGCGAACAGGAAGTATGCAGAGAGCAGGTCCGGGTTGTTCTGAAGTAGCCAGGATGCCCACTCGGTAAGCGCCGTCATGAAGTCGCCCTGCCATCCGTATGATTCAGAAGCATTCGGCAAAAAGGTGAAGGGAATGAACGCGGTGTTCAGCACCTCGTAGGCGATGGCCTCCTCGGGGCTCATGCCAGCGGTTGCGTGGCTCAGCGCCTCGCGCGCCTCATCCACGGTATCCACGATATCGCTCTCGACCTGCCACATCGGTTCATGACGAACAAAGTCGGCGGCAACAAATTTTCCGGTGGGTTCTCCCGCTTGGCTAGCTTTACGGTATTCCTCAACCTTGCTGTCATTAAGGCCGGAATAGTAGACGCTCCAGGGGATATCCAGGGCAGAAACAGTGCGATAAGTCCAGTCGCTGTAGGTAAGCTGACGGGCAGGTAGTGGTGCGCTCAGCAGACGCACCGTGCGACCTTCTGTGTGGTACTCTCCCCCGGCGGCGACGGCACGCATCTGCTCGCGGAAGATCTTGTAGAGGTCACGGTAGCCTTCTAGCGACGTGTAGCCAGGGTCCCAGAGGTGGTGCTTATTCTGGACGACCAGGCGCACCATCTCTTCTGTAGAAATGAGCTTGCTATGGTCGCTGGAGCGCCGCCATATCAGCTGGCTACGTTCAAAACGCTGCATGATCGAAGCCATTTCGGAAATTTCCTCAGACTTGTATCCCGCGGCCTCGGCGTTAGCTTCCAACACGGCGCAGAGCGCAGGCATGTACGCGACGTTGTTGTAGCTGTAATGGTCAGCAATTTTGCGCAGGGTACGAAGCTGCTGCTGTTCCGCCGGTGCCAGCTTGTCGGTCGCGGCAAAGTGGTAGAGACGCGCCATGTTCTCACCAGCAGCGCGGGGGCTCTTCTCCCCCGCCACACGGCCGGAGGTGGTGTTCGACTCCTCAGTCAGCAGAGTGCAGAACTCGTTCAAATCCGTAATGGGGGTGAACGGCTCATGGCGCGGGGTGCCGGGCAACAGCACCGGCGGCACCTCTATGGAGGTGCTTGCCGCCTCCTCCTCTTCGGCCTGGGGTAGGCGGTCTTCGGGCAGGCAGGCTTCAGCGGCACCGCGCAGTTCCAGGGGCAGCACCTCGTAAGCCTCAAGGATGCGCTCAGCAATATATTCGGCAAGCGCCAGCTGCTCGGCGGTTTGCGCCTTCTTACGCTTGGCTTTGCTCAAACCAGCGTACTGGGTGGCGATGAGCTTGAACAGGCGCAGGGCACCGCGCTGAATCTTCTTTTCGGTGCGGTAGAGGTTCGCGCAGAGTGCGTCGATGAGCTGTTCCAGCTCGACCTGTTCGAGCGGTGCCAGCTCTGCGTTTTCGTTCTTCTGCAGGGCGGCGGGTGCGCAGGCTTTGAGCACGTTCTGCAGCATGGTCTGGGCGAAACCAACCGATGCGCTCGGTTCGGCGGTGAGGACAGCCATGAGCTGCCCGAAGCGTGCCCGGTTTTCTGCGTCGGTGGGCTGCAGGTCGGTGTAGACGGAGTGGAACGCCGCCGAGTTGAAGGCACTAAAATCGCTGGTCAGGCCGCGTAGCAGGGCGTCCAGAATCTCGTCGCGGATATCGAAGTACTCACCCATGAGGCGGCACAGTTCCGCGCTTTCACCCATGTAGTTGCCGTAGCCCTTGAAGAGCACCCCTTCGGTGCGGAAGACAGCCCAAAACTCCTGGTCGAGCAGGGTCATATCGCGAGTGAAGAAGGTTTTGAGCTGGGCGTGATTACTGGCGCTGCCCTTCTTCACGCAGGGCAGGGCTTCGTGCAGGAAAAGGACCAGGTATTCGGGGGCATCGCAGCTCAGGTTTCGGGCGCGAAGCAGCGTGTAGCAGGTTTCCCAGATCTTCTTCGAGCGCGCCCAAGAGTTCGGGAGGCCCTCAATAAAACGCAGAATCCACTCGTCGGGGCGTTCGGTGGCGCCGAGCAGGAACGCGTCAATCAGCTGCTGATCGGGTTTACCTTCCCAGAGCAGGGTGCGCATGGCGCGACCGGCGGAGCGGTGGTATTCCCACGGGTCGCCGTCGGGGGTGCGCACGAGCGCCCCGGCAACGTATGCGGCGAGCGGGGTGCGGTTAATGTAGTCGCTACCGATCACGCTCCTGGGGGTGAGGGTTCGGGCGAGGGAGGCGCGTTCCTCCTCGGTGGAGCCGCTGATGACGGCATGGTATTCCTGCACGTCAGTTGATTCTGCCGCCATGAGGGCTTTGAGGGCGGCGCGGCGCTCTTCGAGGGTACGCTCACCTGCGTTATGTCCACCGGCGTTGTGCTCACCGGCGCCGTGCTCGCTAGGGTTATGCGGCTGGGCGGTATCAGTCATCGGTACCTGCTTTCAGAGTTGATGGTGAATGGTCGTGAAGAGTTGAACGGAAGTGTTGAACGGGTGCGATATGAACGTTTTAGCCCTGCACCTGTTTGAGGATATTCCGGGCATACCGCGCCTTCTGCGAAGAACCAGTCAGCGAACCCAACCAGGCACGCAGCGACTCATCCACGAGCTCCGCACGGGTGGCAGGGTCGAGAGTCGCCAGCGCCTGGCTGAAAGCACCCAGCAGCTTGCCGAGCGAGTTCGCCCCGGTATCCAGATGCGGTATGAGGCGCGCGAAGAAACGCACCGCCGCCCGCGCATCCAGCTGGGCGAAGTCGGTCAGGGCGAGAGCCCAACGGTTCAGCATCGCCAGCGGCACAAAGTTCACGAACCCTGCCGTGGCGTCCTCAAGGCTGAGCTGGTCGTCCAGCACGCGGTGCATGATTTCCACGGCGAGGGAACGAATCTCGACGCGCTGCTCCGAGAAGCCCGCGGCAAACACGAACGCGCAGGCGGGACCCCACACGCCGGGGTGCGCCGCCAACGCCAAATACAGGCTTCGGTCGAAGGCACTGTGATCCAAGACGTACCAGTTGCTGCTAGCGCAGTAGAAAGCCAGCGGCTCTGCCCGTGAGGGGTAGAGCAGGGCGTACTGTCCTTCTTCGTCGTGGTGGGCGGTGGCGAGGCCGCGGAAAGCGTTCAGCTCCGGGGTGGAAGCACCGTGCATCACCCCGTTCAGTTGAAGGCCCCAGCTCTTTTCCCGCTGGGCTACCGTGATGGATTCCAGGTAGGGGTTGACGCGCCCGGTGGCGAGAGTGCCGTCGAGGGCGGAGCGGAGCACACGAACCTGGGTAGGGGCAGAGCGCGGAGCATCCTGATCGGCGTTCTTCACGTATTGCTCTTCGAGGCTTTCAAGCAGGGTCAGCGCCTCAGCGCGACGGCTCTGTGCGTCCTGTCGCTGCTCATCGGTAGCGTACGGAGGCAACACCTCCGGCACACGCACACGCAACAGCGCCGCCGTGAAATCCGGGCGCAGGATGGGGGCTCCATCAGCCAGGTTCTTGACGTACCGGCGCACCAGGGTATCCGGATGCACCCACCCACCGAACAGTTCAGGGGTGGCGAGCGGCGTGTAGCTCTGCCTGCTCTTCAACACGCCGAGGGCATCCTTGAAGCCGGTGCTGAAGAACGCGGCGTGACGGGAGTACATGTAGTGCAGGTTCGGCACCGTACCGGGGTCTTCCCTCTGGGTCATCTCCGATGCCTGCTCGCGCTCACGCAGCTTCCCGGCGGCGGCAAGAACCGTCAAATGCACGCGCATGTCGAACCAATCCAGGCCCCAGTGGTTCAGCTTTTTCAGGCAGAGGGGAACAAGCTGTTCGAGCAGGTTCGGGCTCTGCGCGGTGCCGTCGGTACTGAGCAGGTAGGCGGTGAGCAGTTCCAGCTCCAGCTCGCATCCGGCGTGCGTTTCGGGCTGGTCTGCTTCGTTGAGCGTATCGGGGGTGGCGCAGGGCGCGACCTGGTGGTGCAGGAGCGCACGGGCGCGTTCTTGCACGTCAGATGCGGTAACGGGGCGCACGGGGGTGTCCCAGTACCGGTGGATGACGGCTCGGGAGGCGGCGGCCTCAATGCCTGCAGGTTCAGTGAGGGCGCTTTCCGCACCGCTCCCCTGTCCATTCTCCGGGTCGCGCGTCTCTTCTAGCAGCGGCGAGCCGTTCTCCTGAATCTGCGCCACGACAAGCGGATCCAGCTGGGATCGGTAGTCGCGGTAGAGTTCGCGGGCGCGCTCGGCAAACACGATAGTCTCAGCGCTCGCATCGTCTGCGGCGCCCGCCTTCACCCATTCTTCGAGGTGTGTGAGGGCGGCGGCTTGAACCTGCGCGTGGGTGTGGCTGAGCGCCATGACCACCGCGTCTTCGCAGGCGGCAGCGTCGAGGGTGCCCGCCCGGTAAAGCGCCTGGAGCATGCTCAGGGTTTTGAGTGCGTTTGCCTTGGTTCCGGCGCATACGGCGGGTGCCGCGTAGGCGAAGGCGGCGGCATCCAGCGCCTGCGGGTTTTTGCTCCAGAGGCGGTGAATATGCTGCACGCCGAGGGTTACGCTCGGACCGATGGGCGAGGAGAAAAGCGTCAGAAATTCGCTCTGACGTGCCGCGATTTCTTCGGCGGTGAGTTTGAGCCCGGTGACCAGGCGTGAGAACCAGCCGACCCGGTACGCCGGGAAGTCGCTCATGAGGGAGCTTAAGAGCGCGTCAATGAGGCGGTCGCGGCTAATCAGCCCGGTTTCGGTGGCTTCGATGAGGGCGCAGGACCAGCCGGGGTTGTTGACCTTCTGTGCGGGCTTGTAGGAGTCGCGCTGGGTGAGGGATACGTCCCGGTTACCTTCGACGGCGAGCATGCCCCAGATGAGCTCTTCACGCAGTTGCTGATCTTCACGCAGCAGCGGGAGGATCAGCTCGCGGTCGCAGTTGATGAGGGCGGTGTAGTATTCCTCGTTGTGTTCGAGGCGCGCCCCGCCGTAGAGCTCAGCTAGGCGCATCGCAACGCCTCCGGTGAACCAGCCGAACTCTGCGTAGGCTTTAACGCGGTCCTGCGTGACGGTTCCGGGCGTGTTTTTACCGAGCTGGGAGCCGTAGGGGGTGGTGGTGATGTCGAAGTACTGCCAGCGGCGGTAAATCTCTTCGAGGGTACCGCCGACCGCCAGGATATTGGCGAGATTGCGGTTGAAGTGCATGATGTCGCTCCAGGTTTTCTGCTGCCTGGTGAGCGGGTGAATGACTTCGCCGGGGAGCGGCTCAGTGATGACCCCTTCGGGGAAGGTGTGCGTTTCGGGGCGTTTGCTCATGGTGGTCTTTCGGGTGGAAGCTGAGGCGAGCTTTTGGGGCGTCGTCTTTTAGTGCGGTGCGTGGTGTGTCTAGCCGGCGGCGTGTTCGCGGTAAAGAATGCTGACCGCCAGGGCGTGCTTGCAGGGGCCGCGCGTACCGCGGTACTTCAACCACCAGGGGCAGGAGCAGAGGTACCCCTCCACGGCGTACGGGTTGGCGGGTAGCACCACGGTGTACATGTTCGCGCCGCTGCGCACACTGTACTCACCGGTGCCGTGTTCCCCCGCCCCGACCCGCTCAATGGCGCCGGAGTCGGCAAGCTTTTTCGCGCCGACCAGGCGCGGGTGCATGGCGGTCAGTGCCTCCGGATGCACGGGCAGCGGGCGGTGGAAATACTCGCCAGCGTGCACGTCAAAACCAACCTGACCGGAGGAAGCCAGCAGGGCGAGGGCGTCGCGGGTTGCCGCCTCATCCAGGCCGGCGCGGGCAGACATGACGGGCACGTCAATGCGCGGCTCGAAGGAAAGCAGCACGCTGAGCATGTCAGCGTTCTGGGCGGTGTTCGGGTTAGACAGCGCCTGCAGCACGGATCCCTCACCGGAGAACCCGCGTGACTTTTCAGGGCTCAAACCAATGCTCAGGCGTGCGCCGGGCAGATGCGCCACCCACACGCTGGGCACGGGCGCGTTACCGGCGCTCACGGGCTCACTGTACGCGTCCAGGCGCTGAATGTGGCGGATGAGCGGCTCAAGCACGCGCAGACGCTCGGGGCCCGCCACGCATACGGATCCGGCGGTGGCGCGGGTGGCAAGCCGCAGGGAACGCACCGCACGGGTCGCCCACAGGACCGCCTTGGTACTGGAGTTACGCGGCAGGGAGTGGATGAAGGTTCGGGCGGCGGCAGCGTCCAGGCTGTGCACCGGGCTCATGCGGGATGAGAGCATCTGCGTTTCTGCAAAGCCTTTGAGCCAGCGGATGGGCAGCGGCACTTTTTCTTCCATGACGGAGCCGTCAAGGGTGGTGGTGAGCAGCCCGTCGTCGCCGACGTTCAGGTGGATGGGCTCCCCTGCTCTGAGGGAGGCAAGCGCGGCACGCAGGGGCGGGTTGACGTCTACGTTGGTGACGCCTACGGCGCTGTGGCTTGCGTCGAGTGCGCTGGAGTCAACGTCGAGGCGCGCGTACACTCCGCAGCAGGCGCTGAAGGATTCGAAGCGTAGGCCTTCGGCGGTGCTGGTGACGACGGGGTCTGCGGCGCGTAGGGCTCCGGCGAGGGAGCTGGGCGGCACGTAGAAGCGGGTGCGGGCGACCCTGGCGACGACCAGTAGTGCGGTGGCGTAGACGTCTGCTCGTTCGAGGAACCCGGAGAAGAAGTACGGGTGAGCGGCGGCACCTTCGGGGGTGCTACCGCCGCTGGTGGCGAGGCTGAGCGCGCGGGAGTCGGCGCCGTCGATGAGGGCTGACGGGGCGGTGTACGTGTAGTCGAGGGTGTAGACGCTCATGGCTTCTTTGCCTTTCGTATGTGGTGTATACGTCCTATCATGCCGTAAAGATTCGCACCCCGCTACCGCTTTCGTCATTGCCGTTTGGTGCATAAAAAATCCCCGACATTCTCGGTTGAGAAGTGCCGGGGAGAAGCTCTATCCGTTCACCCGTGAAGGTGGGTTCAGGCTAGACGACGATCTGGCCGTTGAAGCGCAGGGCCAGGCCGTACAGGACCACTGCGATAACCCAGATGACGATTACGGTCACGGTCAGGCGAATCAGGTTCTTCGACGCCATACCGGAGGAGTTCAGGGAGTTGGTCATACCGCCACCGAACATGTCGGAGAGGCCGCCGCCCTGACCGCGGTTGAGCAGCACGAGCAGCACTGCAATCACGCTGGTGATGGCAATAATGACCATGAGTACGTTCATGATGACGTCCATGGGGACCTTCCTGTAGTCATTCTTCGGGCGGGGTCTGCGGCTTTCGCATTGCAGACAGACGGTTTAACTATACGCTACCGTCGCCGTCCGGTCACGTTGATTAGGTTTTTAGGCGGCGCGGTTAGTGCGGCGCTGGTACTCGCTGGGGGTCAGCTGCAGGGCCGCGGGCCGGTCGGTGAGCACGCGCTGGGCGGTGAGCTCATCGCCTTCAGTGTCGTAGGCGCGCACGTACCCGCCGTCGATGAGGTAGTAGGTGAATTGTTGCGCGGCCGCCCAGTAGGCGCCTCCTCCGGCGTAGAAGCCCTGGTCTACCCAGTCGCGCAGGGTGAGGGTCACGGGAATTTCGGGAGAGGAGGTGCGGCTGTAGAGCCAATCAAGGAATTCGTCTCGGCGGCTCTCGAAGTACTGGTATTCGGGCGAGGGCTCCCTGTACTCTTCGCCGCCCGCGTAGCCGAGGTTGCCGCCGTCATTGCCGGGCAGGCGCGGGGCGCTGACCCTGCGGTTGCGGATGTAGAGGAAGAGCATCGTGCCGATGAGGCCTGCGATGATGAGGGAGAATCCGAAGCTGAACATGCCGTTAAGTGTACGGGGCGAACCGTGCGGCGGGCACGTTCCGGATGGGTTTTGCGCCGAGGGGCGAACACCCCCGGCATCTTGCCCGCCGGCCGCGCATAGCCGGTTAGTGGGACTCCCCTGAGCGCAACTCCCCGCCACTTTGCTACCGAAGCTTACAGACTTACGGAGACGCACCCGTAAAGAAGCGCGGTTAAAAGGCGCGGCGCCCGGTCGGGTGGGTACCCGCCGGGCGCTGTAACGCTATGAGACGCTGTGGTGCGTCGGGGTTTTATGCGTCGAAGCGTGCGATTGCTGCGAATTCGTCAGCCTGCAGGGATGCGCCGCCGACGAGCACGCCGTCCACATCTTCCTTGCCCATGATGGAGGGTGCGGAGGAGGACTTGACGGAGCCGCCGTAGAGAACGCGGACCTTCTCTGCAACGTCTGCGGAGTAGAGCTTAGCGATTTCTGCGCGGATTGCTGCGGACATTTCCTGTGCGTCGTCTGCGGTTGCGACCTTGCCGGTGCCGATTGCCCAGACGGGCTCGTATGCGATGACGAGGGTTTCTGCCTGCTCTGCGGTCAGACCTGCGATGGAGCCGCGCAGCTGCTCGAGGGTGTACTCGACGTGGGTGCCTGCTTCACGGATTTCGAGGGGCTCACCGACGCAGAGGACGGGGGTCAGGCCGTGCTTGTATGCTGCCTGGACCTTTGCTGCGCACAGCTCGTCGCTTTCGTGGTGGTAGGTGCGGCGCTCAGAGTGGCCGACGAGCACGAAGGTTGCGCCGAGCTTGGAGAGGAATGCGCCGGAGATTTCGCCGGTGTATGCGCCGGAGTCGTGGACGGAGAGGTCCTGGCCGCCGTAGAGGATGTCCAGCTTATCGCCCTCGACGAGGGTCTGCACGGAGCGGATGTCGGTGAAGGGCGGGAAGACGGCTACTTCGGTTGCGGAGAAGTTGAAGTTTGCGTCGTCGAGGGTCCATGCGAGCTTCTGGACGAGGGTGACTGCCTCTGCGTGGTTGAGGTTCATCTTCCAGTTGCCTGCGATGAGGGGCTTACGCGACATAGTTCGCTCCTTAGCTTTCCCGCGCGGTATACCGGGCGGGGTTGTTGTTCGGAATTTTCCTTTTCTATTTTAGAGGGTTGGCGGCATATTTTCACTGGTTCGGCGTGGTTTTATGCTTTGCGTTGACTATTCTCACCCCGCGCTCGCTGATCGTGTGGAACCCCGGATACGAAGTACCGGCAGGGTGGAGCTTAGGGGGCTCTACCCTGCCGGTATTCTGCCGGTGGTGTTTGTCTACGGTGTGTTAGTACCTGCCGCCGTTGAGAGCGGACAGCAGAAAAGAAAAGGTAATGGCGATAATGATTGCTTCGAGTGCCATCACTCGTGCGCATAAGCCGAGGGACTGTGCCCAGGGCATCTTACGGGTGGCGATTGCTTCGGTAATCCAGGTGACGAGTGCACAGTATGCGAAGGCGATACACACCCAGATAATGATGCTCGCAATAATCAGCAGGGGCGCGTTAGGCCCTGTCGTGTACGTCAGGTATAGCGACATTAGAGGTATCCCGCCGATAGACACTCCAAGGGGAACCGCAACCAGGAGGCAGATAAGCGAGTAGAGGCCCATGCGCTTAGGCTCTGCGGGCGCGGGTGCTACCGCCTCGGCGGGAGCTGCGGATGCGGTGCTTGCTAGAGCCGGGTCATGCTCGGGGCTTTGGAGGGCGGTTGCGGTAGGTACTGCAGTAGCTTCTACCGTGGTGCTTTCTGTGGCATTGTTCTGCGCAGTATTCTCCGGCAAGGGGCTGCCCTGCATGGTGCTAGCCTGCGCGGGCACGCCGGGGTTCTGGGGCGACTATTCCATATGTCTCCTAGGGTGGTTGGTGTGGTTATCGGTGATATCGTGCGGTTACCGGGAAGATGGGATCTTACACCTCTAGCCCTTCGAGAGAGAATCCCGGAGGATACAGCGGCGTGGCGTCCTTATCGTCTTCCACCAGCACCCAGCGGCCGCGCAGGTGCTCCGCACAGAGGAAAGCGTACTCTTCCTCACCGGTCTTCAAGAACTTATCGATGGGTAACTTCTCCCCCGTTTGGGGCAC
>NZ_KV801779.1:666-1100 GCF_001810515.1 Rothia sp. HMSC075F09 | reverse complement strand
AAGCCCCGTTTTTCTCGTCGTGCCCTCGCTGTAGCAGGCGTGGGCACCCTCGGTGCTCTCATCGTCGGTCGACAGGCCGGTATCCTCGCCACCAATGAGGAAAAGCAGAAAATGCGTCTTCTTAAATGGGATAGGGCACTAATCGCTCTAGAACCTGATGAGAAGTTTGATGCTGGTTACGTAGACCGTGGAAGCGCAGCGGGGTTTATGGTCTACACCGCCTACGAACGCAACGGCAGGTACGTACCCGCCACTGAAGAGCATGCAGCCCAGAATGTGCCCTACCCCGTTCTGCAGCCGGGAATGAATGAGTATAACCGCGGTGGTTTCTATATTTTTCAGGCGTACTTTTATGCCGCCCTGAACTATTTCTACTACACCGGAGATACCAAGCCGCTCTCTGAAGTGATCAACCCCGAAGAGATCATTTCTCC
>NZ_KV801779.1:330-566 GCF_001810515.1 Rothia sp. HMSC075F09 | reverse complement strand
GCCGGTATCCTCGCCACCAATGAGGAAAAGCACGAAGCGCGCCTTTTCAAGCGGGATAAGGTACTGGCTTCCCTTGAGCCGACTGAGAAGTTTGATGGGCTTGCCAAACAGGGTGATTCAACTGGTCTGCTTGTCTACACCGCCTACGAGCGCAACGGCAGGTACGTGCCTGCTACCGAAGAGCGCGCCGCTCAGAATGTGCCGTACCCCGTTCTGCAGCCGGGAATGAATGAGTA
>NZ_KV801779.1:0-230 GCF_001810515.1 Rothia sp. HMSC075F09 | reverse complement strand
GAAGTGATCAACCCCGAAGAGATCATTTCTCCTGAGCTTCTTCGGCTGTACCGGGAAAACCGCGGCTGGCTTATTGCTAATCAGGACGTGTACCGCGTACAGGTCACGATTCCCGGTATCGGTAGACGCCAAAAGAACAGCCGTAATATCAGCGAATATCAGGCAAGGCGACGTATTCGCGATGAGGCTGTCTTCTATGTGCCCCAAACGGGGGAGAAGTTACCCATCGA
>NZ_KV801778.1:0-291 GCF_001810515.1 Rothia sp. HMSC075F09 | reverse complement strand
GCCACCACAGCACGACGTCTGACAAGACTCTCCAGGCGGAGCACCCGAAGACATAAGCACACCGACTAAGGCACACCCCACCCCCACCATCTTGACCCCGGGATTCGCCTCAATCGGCACCACATACGAGACAAGACAAGCCAGGGCCACCCAATGCAGCCTCCCCATCAACGGCGACTTTGCTCTCGCGCTCAGGCAAAGCCCAAGCACTACCAGCAAGCCGACCCAATACACAAGATTGCGGGGATACTCTCCAATGAAGCTCATCGTTGCACCCGCAATCACAAGCCC
>NZ_KV801777.1:15057-32926 GCF_001810515.1 Rothia sp. HMSC075F09 | reverse complement strand
AAGCTCATCGTTGCACCCGCAATCACAAGCCCACTAGATGCTTGTCCCAGACAAAACCTATTCATTACAGCACGGCTCCCTTCTCAGAAAAGCGCTATTACTCAATCGCAAAAAACCAGAATGAATTTCCTTCTCGATGGGCTCCTCCTTCCGCATCTTAGGGTCCTTGCTTCTACTCCACGTCCTACAGCACAAAAGCCTTACGTACACCCGTACAAGACCTACCATCTACTCTCCGAAGCGTGGCACCCTTCATATTGAACACCTACCGAATCACACGATGCAAGCTAGAGTCAGATACCACACAAATATTCTACCTTCCAACACGTTGGGCATTAAAACCCAAAATGGATAAGAGTTTCAAGACTACTAAAACCATCAAATAGCATGATAAAACTCAATTTTCCCACACTATTCAACACAGTAATTATTCGTACCTTTATTCCCATGAGTAACGACAGTCTACCACGCCAGGCAAATTAAAAACAAATAGTCATTCTTTTTAGATCACTCACTGACTCACCCTTATGCAGTAAATGTGAAATACCCCCCAATGCCGCACCCGCCCCTGCATGATGCTTTATCGAACAACCTCGCGCTCACGTTTTTGAGATTGAGCACCAATAGTCACCGCGTAGCCCCTGGAGTGTTTCACGTGAAACACTCCAGGGCTATTCTTCGTCGTCATCAACGGCAGGCAGGCCCAGCAGGGCGGTTCCCGCCTCGGTGAGGGACCAGCGCATCGTGCGGCCAGCCTTCACACCCTCAGCAAACCCAAGCCCCTGCAGCAGTTTGAGCCTATCGCGCAGAGTCGGCGCCGTAACACCCAGCATCTCCTGCAACTCACTTGAGGTAGGCGCAACCGGCGCCTGGAAGATACAAGCCTGCCCCAGCAGGTACAGTAGCCGCAGAACATCATCACGCTTCTTCGAAGCCAGCCCGGAGGTTCCCGTCCAGGTACGACTGCCCTCCAGCTCAGCGATACGCCTGCCGAGGGCACGCCACGCGCGGTCGCGCGTCTCCAGCTCGTCTTCCAGGTGCTCCTGAGCCTGCTCAATCAGCCCCAGAAAAACATGCAGAAAACCGGTCACCTCACCGTAGTTGAGGGGTTCTTCCGCCGCGCTAAACGCCTTGTAGTAGCGGCTCTTCTGAATGTTGAGTGTGCTCGGCAGGGTGAGGGTCGTCAGCCGGGTGAGTGTCTGCCCCAGGTGGGCTACCAGCAGGTACCTGCCCAGGCGGCCGTTGCCGTCGTAGAAAGGGTGCGTGTACTCCACCATGAAATGCGCGGCGATTGCGGAGAATAGCGCCGGCACGTTCGGGTTGAGGGCGTGGTCAAGTGCCACCTGAACGTTGGCGATGATGGTTGCTTCACTGTCGGGGGCGCGGTGAATTTCGCGGGTGTTGTCGTGAATAACCACGGGTTTGGTGCGGAATAGAGCCCCGTCTGGGCGGTCTTCTTCCGCGAGGTGCCCTTCGAGTAGCGTGTCGTAGAGGCTGCGCACCTGCTCAACCGTGGAGGGTGGGCGGCCTGCCCCCAGGTCTTTGAGGAGGTTCACGAATTCGACGGCGCGCTTAGCGCGGGGGTCCTCGCTGTCGCCGGAGGTGAGCGCCTCAGAGATGAGCTGGCGTGTGGTGTGCACGCCTTCGATGCGGTCGGACGCCACGATGCTGCGTACTGCCAGGTCGAGTAGGTAGCTTTGCATGGCGATGCTGGGCAGTTGGGAGCTCAGCTGTTCGATGTGCCGTTCACGGCGCATAATGCGTTCAAAGGCTGCGAGCGCGGTGCGGTCTGCCAGGTAGAACAGGGGGTGCTCCCCCACCGTGAATTCGTTGAGGAGGTAGGTGGAGTGGCCGTTGCGGCGTGCCTGCAGTTCGGTTTGTGCGGCGGCTTTGCCGCGTTCGTGGAAGATGCTTTTGAGGGTGCGGTACCTTGTGCCGGTGGTGTTCACGTGTACCCTCCTTGATGGTGTAAAAAATCGCGGTTTTTTTCATTATCCTCCCGATTTTCAGAAAATAGTGAAAAAATCCGCGATTTCTTTCATAATCCATGTCACATATAGGCAGTTAGGGTGCCGGATGGGCTCCCCCGATTTAGACCCCTGCAGGGGCGCATCCTAGTGGGAAGCCGCACCCACCGCTTATTTGTTCTGTTCCTTCATTCGTTCCTTCACAAAGCTGTTGAAGCCCTGCGGCTCAAGGATATGAGACGCCTTCCACTTGTCGGGCCGCTCCGCGGTACGGTGCAACCGCACATAGTAGGCGGGGCTGATACTTCCTTCGACCTTCACACAAACCGTGAGCCAGTAGGGGTTGTCGCCACCAGGAACCTTCAGGGTCGGGTCATCAACCAGTTCAGCATTGGTGACGGTTCCCTTGAAAATATCAATACGAGAGTTAGGTCCATACTGGTTTTGCAGTTTGGGATCAATCATGGGGTAAAGCTCTTCTGACCATTCCTTGTACGGCTTGCCGCTGGTGTAGGCGGTGACAATTGCTTTCGCGGTTTCAAGCGCGCGACCACGGTCTTCGTCAGTGATGCTATTGAGGGTAGGAACGCTGGAGGGCTGCTGGGGTCCACCACCGGTTCCCGCCAGGGGTGAAGGGTCAAGGCTCACGGTCGGGGTCGGGGTCGGGGTCGCTGCCGCAGTGGTGGATGCCGCGGTGGTGCTTTCCGTCGCGCTCGGGGAGGCGGTCACCTCGGTGACGGTGGGGGTGCGGCCTGCGGTGGTGGTTGCGGGTGCAGGAGTAGTAGAGCTGGGGGTGGGGGTGCTGGTGGCGGTAGAGGTTCCGCTGGTGATGAGGGTTCCGCCCGGTGCGGAGCTATCGGTGCTAGCAGAGCAGCCGGTAGCGAGCAGTGCGAGGGCAGCGGCGGTTGCGGTGATTTTGCGGGTCATGGAGAGGGGCTTTCTCTGATGAACGGTATCTATGTATCGGTGTGATGCGTCTAGGCGGGGCATATGCTGGGCTGTGTAGCGTTGCGACCGCCTGCGGTTGGTGTCTGCGTCGGGCGTTGACGCATAGTGGGTGCACGGTTAGGTACCGGATTAGCGGTATGAATTCGGTTCTTTTTCGTGCAGTCCAGCTCATATCATGGTAGCTCAGGGCGAGCGCCTGCAGGATATCTGTAGGCATGATAGGGTATCTTTTGACACCGATAAATATGTGCCGCCGTGTTTTTGCGTCTTGCAGTCCTCGATGTTGTGTTCTGGCTCAGATGCTTTTCCTGCGGTACCGCATAGTTTCTCATCACTCATTCAATCTCTGCCCTCCTGCTGGGGGTGGGTTTGTCGCGCCCCGAATTGTGGGGTCTACGTATTTTGGAGATTGTTATGGAGAACAAGGGTGGAGTCACTATCCCCCGCTGGGCTTTCGGACTGGCTGCAGCTGTCGTTGCCCTCCTCGTCGTACTGGTCATCGTGCTTATTCCGCGCGGTAAAGACTCAAACCCCGTAGCAGCAGGCTCCTCTAACAATGAGCAGTCACAGCCCGCCTCCTCTAGCACTGCAGAGCCCTCCATCTCAGCACTAGCGGCAAGTAGCTCAGCGAGCACCAACCACCGCGCAGTGTGCGATGTGAAGGTCCCCACTGGCAAGGAATTTTCTGCGGATATTCCTTCTGACTACACCTGGGAGCAGATGACCGACAGCGTCCATTATCCGGTATCTAAAATTTATGGCCCGGCCGTGCGTCAGGGTCGTCTGGGCCAGTGCTTTGCACACAACCCGACAGGTGCAGCTATGTCCGCCATTAATGCAATGGTTGTAATTGGTAATGACGAAATACCAGCTGATGCGCGTCGTGCTATCTTCTCTAGCCGCTACGATGGCAAACCCGATCCGTGGGAAGATGAAGAGTCCAGCGACTCGAATGATGACATGTCTGACTATGTATCGGTTATTTATGCCTACAGCATCCAGGGATACTCTACGGAGCGTGCCACGGTGAAGGTCTACTTCATGGTTCAGAAGAAGGGTAAGTCAATCAATATCGGCTGGGTGCCCATCCGCATGGTCTGGGAGGACGGCGATTGGCGTTTTGACTCAGAAAAGTCAGAACTTACAACGAACATACTGATGGATGAATCTGATGATCCCTCACAGCGATTCACCATCGGCAAGGAGAAATTCGCTGAGTGGGGCTTCAAGCGCTAACCAGCAAACGCGCAGTAGCCTACTCACCAACAAATCTTGTGTCTCTCTGAGGAGAGAAACTACTCGACACTCCCCTTTCTATCACTCACTCAGACTCTGCTCTAACCAGAGCAGAACCCAAAAATGTGCCCTTAGCCAGGGCAAAAGATTGGAGATTGTTATGGAGAACAAGGGTGGAGTCACTATCCCCCGCTGGGCTTTCGGACTGGCAGCAGCTGTCGTCGCCCTCCTCGTTGTACTGGTCATCGTGCTGATTCCGCGCGGCGGCGATAATTCCAACACCTCCGCTTCGGGCGGCTCGAACGGTGCGGCTCAGTCGAAGGCCACCTCAACGGTAGCGGCAGGCACCTGCGGTGCCGGCACCTCAGACGACCAGGCGGTACTGGACGCAGCACCCAAGGACACCACCTGGGTAACCACCGATGCTGGCTGGACTGGCCCGGTGTCGAAGACCGCTGGTCCGAAGGCAAACTCCCCGATTCGCAACTGCTTTGAGCACTCTGCTGAGGGCGCACTCTACGCTGCTGTATGGGCGACCATCGAGATTAATGAGGCACCGGAGGCATATGTCCAGACTGTTGTGGGCCCGGGTGCTGACGCATTCCGTGAGAGCCGCCTCAAGGACACTAAGACCCGCACTGTGGTTCACGTTGCTGGTTACCGTTATGTCTCGTATACTCCTGAGCGCGCGACTGTACGTGTGCTAATGCAGATTCCCTCGGGGTCGTACCGCTCTGTAGATATGGTGATGGAGTGGCACGATGGTGACTGGCACTATTGGGCTCCCACGACTCCTTCTGCAGTTAACAGTGTCGACCCTGACGAGTTCATCACCTGGGAAGCCTAAAAACTAAAAACCGGTAGACCCGAAAATACGCGGTGGGGCACGACCTTTCATCAGGTCGCGCCCCACCGCGTTTATACGTTTAAGCCAACTCTAGGCGCTACCTGCTAGAGCACCTCGGGGTGGACCGCCACCTCCACGGCGGCAGGCAGCACCCGCGCGCTAATGCGGTACGCCGACGGTGCCGGGTCACCATCCACCTCAACCGGCTGCGCACCATCCGGGAACTCCAACACCACCTCAGACCCCACCAGGTGGCGAATCACCGGCAGCTCAATGCGCGGCGAACCCAAAATCGTGCGGCGAGTAACCTTCGCCATCAGCAGGCCCCACTCCACCAGGTCACGCGGGGACGCCACAATCACCTCAAGCTTGCCGTCGTGCACATCCGTCATATCCGCCAGGCGAATACCGCCCTGCAGGCGACCGCAATTCGCAACCAGCACCGAACGCATGGGCAGGATGCGGGGCTCCCCACCGTCCACGCTGATGCGCACCGGATGCGACCTGCCCAGCATATGCTTCATGCCGGACTGCACATACGCCACCCAGCCGAACTTCGCCTTAATCTCCTCGTTCGTGTCGTTCATGACGAGCGCGTCGAAGCCGGCACCACTCATCACAAAGAACGTGTGTTCGGTTTCTTCGCCGGTGGTGCCCGTAGTCGTCATCTCAATCGCGTCAACGTCCTGACCCGCGCCGTTGAGCGCAATATTCACGCACGCCGCCACGTCACTCACCGGGATGTACAGGTTGCGCGCCAGCAGGTTGCCGGTGCCCATCGGCAGAATACCCAGGCGCGGCTTGGGCCCCTCGTGATGCGCCAGCGCCGCCGCCACGGCACGCACCGTGCCGTCACCACCTGCGGCAATCAGCAGGTCAACGCCCTCGGCAATCAGCTCGCGGGCGGCCTCTGAGCCGGGCTCGTCCACGCGGGTGGTGCGCACCAGCGCCTTCGGGTGGCCGTTCGCCGCGAGGATACGTTCCAGAATCTCAATAGCCACCGCAACGCCGGGCTTGCTCGGGTTGTACACCACGCCCACGCGACGACTGGGGCCGGTAGGCAGGGTCGGCAGAACGCCGAAGGGCGCACCCAGTTCGATAGCGCGTCGGCGCGCCTTCTTGCGGGCACCAGTGGCGGAGGCGGTCAGCGCCGCCGCCGCAGAAACACCAAGGAGTTTACGGTAAAGAGGCATAGTTCTTAGACTACCAGGATACGCAAAAACCCGCCCACCGTTTACGCGGTGAGCGGGTTTTTCAGCTGGTTGTGAGATTACTCAGCAGCGACTGCCGGGATAACCTCGGCGCCACCCATGTACGGGCGAAGTGCCTCCGGGATGCGTACGGAACCGTCTGCCTGCTGGTGAGTCTCCAGGATGGCAACCACCCAGCGAGTCGTCGCCAGGGTGCCGTTCAGGGTCGCTACGGAGCGGGTGCGGCCCTTACGCACGTTGCCTGCCTCGTCCACGGTGTCCGGGGTGCGCTCGCGGATGTTCAGGCGGCGCGCCTGGTAGGTGGTGCAGTTCGAGGTGGAGGTCAGCTCGCGGTAGGTGCCCTGGGTGGGGACCCACGCCTCGCAGTCGAACTTGCGGGCTGCGGAGGTGCCCAGGTCGCCTGCGGCGGTGTCAATCACGCGGTATGCGAGGCCGCAGCGCTGCAGCATTTCCTCTTCGAGGGACAGCAGCTTCTCGTGCATCTCTTCTGCCTGCTCGACGGGGCAGTAGACGAACATTTCAGCCTTGTTGAACTGGTGCACGCGAATGATGCCGCGGGTGTCCTTACCTGCGGAGCCAGCCTCGCGG
This sequence comes from Rothia sp. HMSC075F09, assembly GCF_001810515.1. NCBI lineage: Bacteria > Bacillati > Actinomycetota > Actinomycetes > Micrococcales > Micrococcaceae > Rothia > Rothia sp. HMSC075F09. Next base: position 26,129 of record NZ_KV801777.1, on the reverse strand, counting down.
CGGTAGCAGGAGGACCAGCCCAGGTACTTCTTCGCGCCCTTCTCGAAGTCGAGAATTTCGTCGGTGTGGTAGCCGGCGAGCGCCACCTCGGAGGTGCCGACCAGGTACAGGTCGTCGCGTTCGAGGCGGTAGATTTCGTCGTCGTGCTTGACGTTGAAGCCGGTGCCGTTCATGATTTCGGGGCGTACCAGGGTGGGGGTGGTCATCATGGTGAAGCCGTGCTCGGTTGCGAGGTCGAGCGCCATCCACATGAGTGCCTGCTCGAGGCGTGCTACCTGGCCCTTGAGGAAGTAGAAGCGTGCGCCGGAGACCTTCGCGCCGCGTGCCATGTCGATGCCGTCGACGAGTTCGCCGATTTCGAGGTGGTCGCGCGGTTCGAAGCCTTCGGTGGTGAAGTCGCGGGGGGTGCCGACTTCCTTGACGACTACGTAGTCGTCTTCGCCGCCGACGGGTACGCCGTCGATGATGAGGTTTTCGATGCTGCTGATCAGTTCCTCGTATTCGGCGGTTTTCGCTTCGGAGGCTGCCTTTGCTTCGTTGACGCGGGCTGCGAGTTCCTTGGCCTGTGCGACGAGGGCGGGCTTTTCTTCCTTGGGTGCCTTTGCGACGGTCTTGCCGAAGGCGTTCTGTTCAGCGCGCAGGGTCTCGTATTCGCCGATGAGTGCGCGGCGTGCGGTGTCGGCTTCGAGGATGCGGTCGACGTGGGTTTCGTCCTTGCCGCGTGCTCGCTGGGAGGCGCGGAAGACGTCGGGGTTTTCGCGGAGGAGGTTAATATCAATCACTGTTTTATCCTACCTAATCTTGCGGTGGGTTGTGGGCGGGGTTTGCGCTGGTGGGGCGCGGGTAGGTGCGGGGGTGCCTAGTGGCGCTGCAGGTGTGCGGGGCGGCCGTTGGGGAAGAGCGACTCGACCCATTCGTGTGCGGCGTCGAAGGAGCCGTCGGAGTGGATGGCGTCGACTTCGGTGTTTTCGTGGTCGGCGCGCGGGTAGGAGCCGAGGAATTTCAGCGTCGGGGAGACACGGTGCAGGCCGCGCAGGGCGTCGCGCATGCGCGCCTCGTAGATGTGGCCGTCGGCGTCGATGCTGAACGAGTAGGAGCCCATGCCTTCGCCGGTGGGGCGCGATTCGATGCGGGAGAGGTTCACGCCGCGCACGGAGAACTGTTCGAGCAGTTCGAGCAGGGCGCCGGCACGGTTGGTGGGCAGCGGCACGGTCAGGGTGGTCTTATCGGAGCCGGTCGGTTCGGGGATGTCGGCGGTGCGGGAGAGCAGCACGAAGCGGGTCACGGCGTTCTTGTTGTCGCCGATGTTGTCCTGCAACACGTGCAGTTCTGGGTGGTAGTTCAGCAGCGCCGGGGAGCAGATTGCCGCATCGTAGGTGCAGCCCTCTTCGAGCAGGCCGACAGCCGCCGCGGCGGTGGAGGAGCCGGGCAGGTAGGCGGCGGCGGGTACGTTCTCCTGCGCCCAGCCGCGCACCTGCGCCCAGGCGTGCGAGTGGGTGGAGATGGTCTTGACGTCTTCAATGCTGATGGGCTTCGCGGCGACCAGCACGAAGCGGATCGGTACGAGCACCTCACGGATAATGCGTACACCCTCGCTGGCTGCGATAGCGTCCAGGGTGGCGCTCACGCCGCCCTCCACGGAGTTTTCGATGGGCACCATGGCGGCGTCCGCCTCGCCCGCGTTCAGGCGTGCGAGCGCGTCGGGCACGCTGGTGGCGGGGATGCGTTCGGCGTCGGATGTGCCGGGGACGCTCAGCAGGGCGGATTCGGTGAAGGTGCCGGAGGGGCCAAGGTAGGTGTATCGCATGCCACTATAGTAGCGTCTGCTGTGGAGGGGGCGCCGAATTTGGCGATAGGTTAGTGACTTTGGCGGTAGTTAAAAGCCCCCACCAAAGTCACTAACCTATGGTCGAAAAACTTAAGTCATTACTGAAAACCGTTACCTCACGAACTGGCGCACCCGCGCGGTGTCCCAGTACTGGGCGGGCACGCCTCCACCCATGAGCTCACGGGCAATAGCGGCAGCCTGCACGGAACCAGCCTCCGGCAGGGGCGCGTGCGAACCGGCAATAATGACGTTGCCGCGGCGGCGACCCTTCAACATTGCCGAATCCGCCACAATGCACACATACTCGAACACCTCAAGCAGGGCGGACGCTTCCGTGCGGGCACCGGTCAGCGCCGGTCCGTCACCGCAGTTCAGGATGTACAGGCCACCGGGTGCCAGCGACTCGGCGACGGTGCGGGTGAACTCGACGGTGGTGAGTGCCTCGGGGGTGGTGTCCCCGGCGAATACGTCACGAATCAGCACGTCACGGGAGGCGGGCGCGAAGGTTGCGGTGACGGCGCCCGCCTCACCCACGCGAATCTTCACGCGCGGCGCCTTGGGGATGTCGAACCAGGCGCGCACATACTCGGCGAGCTTGGCATCCAGCTCAACGACCGTGTTGCGGCTGGTCGGGTACAGGTCAGCGAAATAGCGCGCCATGGAGCACGCGCCGCCGCCCAGGTGGGTGATGCGCAGCTTCGCGGCGTCCAGATGCTCCTCCACGTGCGAGGAGACGACCGCCGCAATCCAGCGCATGTACTCAAAATCCAGCTGGCGGGGCTCACCCACAATCACGTGGGAAGACTGCACACCATTAATGAGTAGCAGCCAGCCGTCGGCATGGTAGCCGTCAGGGACCAGCTCCGCCTCACCCGTAGAAATCGGGTACACGCCAGCGGCGGCACCCTGCACGGGGGTGCTCTCGGTATCGTCGATGCGGTTCTTCTGCTGCTTCTGGGCTTTCTGCGCCTTTTGGGACTTCTTGGGTGCCCTGCTCTTTTTCGCCATACCCACTAGCCTAACTGACACGATTCAACGCAACAGAGCGGCCCACCAGCTACCGCCCGCACGCCCCTAGCGTACGCACCCGCAAAGAACCGCCTCCACAGGGGCCGACTGAGTAGACTAGAACCCATGGGATTTGTATGTCAGGGCCGCTACGCGCTCGCACCAATTGAACCGACCGACGCCGAAAAATACGTCAACCTGCAGCTGGACTGCATGGAGCAAACCTACGACCCGATCTACTTCGACACGCTCGGGGAAAGCTTCACCGCCCGCCACCGCGCCGAACGCAACGAATACCTCGAAGACTTCCACCGCCACCTCTCCTCCCCCACCGTGCGCGGCTTCTTCGCCTATGAGGTGCCCGGCTGGACCCCCGACGGCGGGCTCTCCTGCTCCATCGGCGCACGCATCGACTGGGATAAGCCCGTCGGCCTGGCGCTCTCCCTGTGTGAGCCCTCCTCCTGGGAACTCGAACGTACCGACAACCTCCCCGAACTGCCCGCAGGCACCCGTAAACTCGTGCACCTGTACACCCTCAACCACACGCACGGCACCGGGCTCGGACAGGCACTCTACGAATCCGTCATCTACCCGGACGAAAACTCCTACCTATGGGTCATGGCAGAAAACGAACGAGCGCTCTCCTTCTACGAGCGGCTCGGCTACCGCAACGAAGGCGTGTACTTCCAAGCACGCGGCTCCTGGGCGCCCGGCCACAGCGTCCGATACACGCGCATCCTCAACCCCTAAACGGCACACCACAACAGGGAAACAGCCCACCCACATGACGCAGCGCACCGCACCCCCTGTTAGGCACCGCCCCCCACAACGCCTTAAGATAGAAGATGACATATAAGCTCGACGCACCCGCGCACAGGAGCACATACACCCCTGCGCAACCGCGGGACCCAGCGCCGAACATCGCATAGAAGGACAGTAAAACAATGACCACCGGTCTTTACCTCTCCGCTATGTCCCAGAACTCGGGCAAGTCCCTCGTAGCCCTGGGTCTAGCAGACTCCCTCATCAAGCGCGCAGACCGCGTCGGCTTCTTCCGCCCCGTATTCGACGGCGCAACCATCTCCGACGACCCCATGGCACGCCTCATCCGTGAACACTTCGGCCTGACCGAAGAGCAGGTCGGCGGCGCAGTCTCCATGACCGACGCACTCGCACTCATCGCAGAAGGCGACACCGAAGAAATCTCCGCACGCGCAGTCTCCGCCTACGAAAAGGTCGCAGCAAACAGCGACGTCGTAATCGTCGACGGCGTCTACCTGCCCGCCAACGCGCTCTCAGTCGAATTCGACCTGAACGTCCAGATTGCACGTGACCTTGGCCTGCCCGTCGTCGCAATCGTCGGCGCACAGGAAGAAACCGTCGAAGAAGCAGTCACCGCAGTCGACGTGGCACGCACCGAACTGCTCGCCTCCAAGGTAGACCTGCTCGCAATCATCGTCGGCCGTGCAGAACCCGAACTGCGCGACGAAATCGAAAAGTCCGTCAAGCGCGGCGACGCAAACCTGCCCGTCTACGTACTGCCCGAAATCCCCGAACTGAACGCACCCACCGTCGGTGAAGTTGCCGAAGCCCTCAAGCTCGACACCGAAGGCATCAAGGCAGAAGACCTCAGCCGCGACATCCACGGCATCAAGGTCGCAGCAATGAACGTCTCCAACTTCCTCAACCAGTTCGTCGACGGCGACTTCGTCATCGTCCCCGGCGACCGTGCAGACATCGTCGCAGCAACCCTCGCATCCGCACTGGCACCGACCTTCCCCGCACCCTCCGGCGTGCTGCTCACCGGCGGCCTGGACGCGCTGCCCGGCAAGAACACCGCAGTCGGCTCCCTCATCGACAACGCGCCGTTCCCCGTGCTGTCCACCACCAAGGACACCTTCAAGTCTGCACGCGCAGTCTCCCGCGTCCGCGGCACCCTCGAAAGCGGCCACCAGCGCAAGCTCGCAGCGGCAATGGGCGGCTGGGACGAGCACGTCAACAAGGACGAACTGCTGGCACGCCTCGAAATTGAGCGCCCCGCATCCATGACCCCGCTGCGCTTCCTGCACAACCTCATCGAGACCGCACGCGCAAACCGCCGCTCCGTGGTCCTGCCCGAGGGTTACGACGTGCGTATCCTGCGTGCATCCGAAATCATTGCACGCCGCGACTTCTGCGACCTGATCCTGCTCGGCAACCCCGCCAAGATCGCAGAGATCTGCCGGGCCGAAGGTATCGAACTGCCCAGCACCATTCGTATCATCGACATCGAAAACAACGAGTACACCGAGGACTTCGCAGCAACCTACGCTGAGCTGCGTGCACACAAGGGCGTCACCATTGAGGCTGCTCGCGAGCGCATGACCGACCCCTCGTACTTCGGCACCATGCTCGTCTACAAGGGCATCGCCGACGGCATGGTTTCCGGTGCAGTGAACACCACCGCGAACACCATCCGCCCCTCGCTCGAGTTCATCAAGACCCGCCCCGGCACCAAGATCGTCTCCTCCGTCTTCCTGATGCTGATGGAAGACCGCGTTCTGGTCTACGGCGACTGCGCAGTGAACCCGAACCCCAACGCAGAGCAGCTCGCCGACATTGCGAAGGCATCCGCAGAGACTGCACGCCAGTTCGGCGTCACCCCCAAGGTTGCTATGCTGTCCTACTCGACCGGCACCTCCGGCGCCGGTGCGGACGTGGACGTTGTGCGTGAGGCAACCGAGCTCGTGCGCGCATCGAACCCCGACTTCGCGGTCGAGGGCCCGATTCAGTACGACGCTGCATCGAACATGTCCATTGCGTCGACCAAGCTGCCCGGCAGCGAGGTCGCCGGTCAGGCTACCGTGTTCGTCTTCCCCGACCTGAACACCGGTAACAACACCTACAAGGCTGTTCAGCAGTCTTCGGGTGCTGCCGCTGTGGGCCCGGTTCTGCAGGGTCTGCGTAAGCCCGTGAACGACCTGTCCCGCGGTACCACCGTTGAGGACATCATCAACACCGTTGCGATCACCGCAATTCAGGCACAGAGCCTGTAAGGTGCACGCGGCGCTGTAGCGTGAAGGCTGCGGCGTTCCGTTGATATAGAAATCTCCCGCACTGGGGGGCATGCCGTGAAGGTGTGCTCTACCCGGTGCGGGAGATTTTTTGTAATTACAGGGTTTCTTGTAGTGCCATTCCCCGGTTAGTCCTTGCGGGTGCGGCGGAGGCGCACATAGTTAATCACGCCAAGACCAGCCATGCCCACGGCGGTCAGAACCGGGCCGAGGGCGGGCGGGAAGAGCCAGGTGAGCCCCGCCTCCACGGTGTAAGAGATGAGGCGGTAGGCAAGGTAGGTGCACACCGCCACGAAGAGGGCGTAGGCGACGATGATGCCGACCGGGCGGGGCTCGTAGCCTTCTCGCCGGGCACGGAGGGCGGCACCCAGCGCGTTACCCAGGTACAGGGCGAGAGCGCCGACGACGACCGCGACGGTGAGGGCACCGTCGAGGAGCGTGCGTGGGGTCAGCGGTGCGGTGCCTGCCTCAGCGAAGAGATTGAGGATGCGCACCGCGGCGTAGGCGTAGCAGAAGATGACTGCCGCGCGGATGGTGAGGGGTAGGTTAGTCCAGAAGGTTTTCATGCGGCCCCTTTCGAGGTGGAGGGCGGGCTTCTGTCTGGGTGTTACCCCAAGGATACCTAAGAACGCCGGCCTGTGATGCGAATCAATAGCGTTTGGGCTGGTGTGTTCTGCGTGCGGGGCGGGGTGATTGCTGCGCCGAGTTTAATCGCCGAGAAGCCACATGTGTTTCGAAAAGCAACATGTTAAGTGGCTTCTCGAAACACATGTGGCTTTTCAAGGAGGGGTGTATGCAGGAGTCACCGGAATTTTTGTAATTACAGGATTCCACCACCCCTACCCCGTGAGCCGGTGACCACCCGGGCAGCGGCAAACCGCCCGGGCTGCTAGGCTGCTGCTATGGACAACAACTCAACGCCCTCACTGCCGGACCTCGTTCTCCCGTCCGTGGTGACGACCCTCAGCCTCCCGAGCAAACACGCCGCAACTGACATGCGGCTCCCCCACGCGTGGCTGCTACGTTCCGTTCCCGACGAAGAGAACCGAAGCGCCGCCAGCGGCAAAGTCTACGATGACGCCTTGGAATTCCGTTATGTCTACGACTCGAAAGTTCCCAACCACAAGAACGTTCGAGAGGGCGACTTCGTGCTGATTCGAGATAATTCGATTCTTCTCGGATCAGCCGTTATCCGAAAAATTGAGTCATACGAAGCTGATAAGGTCATGACTTTTTGCCCCCGCTGTGGAAGCAGCCGCATCACCTTCAAATCCGATGGGCTGTGGCGTTGCGATGGGAAGTGTCTGAGGAGAGACAATCTCAAGCCCGAGCAGCGTCTGCATAAGAATCCGCCGCAGAAAGCCGAGAAGGTTCAGCGGTTCATTGCCTACTACGGTGATACCTGGACTGAGCTTATCGGTGCAGCAGATAAGGATTCTTTCAAAGCGCTGAGCGTACCCGGCAAATACAACACTCAGAACAGCATTGTTGCCCTCGATACCGCGAAAGTCCTCACCTGGCTTGAAAGTCTGAACACTTCGGGTATTCACCAGCTCAATCTTGGTGAGGCCCGCGGGATTCCCGTGAATCCTCGCGGCGGTTTTACGATGCGCACCGTCAAGGCTCGCAATGGCCAGCCGCAGTTCCGTCAGGAGCTGTTGAACCGCTTCGGAAGCATGTGTGCGTTTACGGGCGCTTGCCACACGGCGGCGCTGGATGCGGCACACCTGTACAGCTATGCGCGCGAGGGTGAGCACCGAGTGGATGAGGGTCTGCTTCTACGCAAAGATCTGCATAAGCTCTTTGATAGTGAGCTGGTGGGTGTGAGCTCTTCGCGGACTCTTCTTCTACACCCCGGTTTGGGAAATACGCAGTATCAGTCGTTGGCGGGTGCCCGCCTGAAGGTTGAGTTGCCTAACCGAGCTCTTGAGCTGTTGGATGAGCACCGCTCAAGTCTGAGCTGGCTTGATGAGGCGCTGGTTTAGGCCTGCTCTGGTTTAGGCCGCCGGGCATGCAAAAGGAGGTGCAGTAGCTTTCGGGCTACTGCACCTCCTATGCGTTTTACTGGTTATGTCTTACTGGTTGTGTCGGCGGGCGATAGCCTTACCGATTTCGTGCGGGATACCCACCACGAGGGCGTTACCCATACAGAAGGCACGGTTACCGTCACTCATGCCGGTGTCAGTCCAGCCGCGGGGGAAGCCCTGCAGCTGATCCAGTTCATCGGGAACGAGGCGGCGGTACGCACCGGAATCACCAACCACAACGTGCTTGAATCGGGAGGCACCCGAGCCTCCTTCGCCGGTCAGGATGGTACGCGCCGGACGGTCGAGCGGGTCAGGGAAAGACATTGAGCCTTCGGTGTAGAAGTATTCAAAGCCGCTCGCCTTATTGATGCGCTTTTCCTTCTTTGCGCCCTTGAGGTATTCCCAAGAAGGCACCTTGTCAGGGGCGATAAAGAACTGTTCCGGCACCTCAGAGTCAGGAAGAACTACGTCACCGAGCGTCTTAAATTCGCCGCGGTAATCGGGCTCTACCTTGCTGGTGAGCACGGTGCCGTTCTGCATGACACCGGCAATCTGGAAGGGTGAGGTCTTAGCGCCAATTCCAAAGTGTTCCGTCTCGTAGTAGGGGTCATCGGAGATGGTGAACTCATCAGCCTCATTGAGCTCTTCGAAGACGGAGAGAAGACCCTCAGATTCTGCAGTTTTGACCGGGAACGCTTCCGCCAAAATACCGGTGTGGGTGATACGGCGCGACAAATCCCATTCAGGGGCGTTGTGTTCGGCGTAAATGTAAACGCGCTTACGCTTCTGCGGGTGGCCGTACTCTGCCGCGTTAATAACGCGCCATTCGACGCTGTAGCCGAGCGCGTAGAAGCAGGAGAGCATAATGGCGAAGTCGCGGCCTCGCTGTTTAGCGGGTGACTTTAGCAGGCGGTCAACGTTCTCCAGAACAACATATTTGGGGGTCTTAAGTTCGAGCGCGCGGTGAATATCCCACCAGAGCACGCCCTTCTTACCTTCAATGCCGTGCGACTGCGAAAGGGGCTTGGTAACCGAGTAATCCTGGCAGGGGAAACCGCCGCAGAGCAGGTCAGCGTCGGGAATTTCGTAGAGGCCCGCCTCCACATCATCAAGTACGGCGTGGATGTCGCGGTTTTCGAGGTTTGCTTCTTCGCCGAAACGTTCCTGGTAGCAGCGTGCCGCGAACTGGCGGCCAACCGTTCCCGGAGGCTCCCACTGGTTCGCCCAAACGGTCGTGAAGGGGCCTGCGGAGGGCAAGGTCATGCCGTTGGCATTATAGCCTTCAAATCCTAAGCGGAAGCCACCTACACCGGCGAAAAGTTCGATAACTCGGATAGGCTGGCTACTGCTGGTGGTTTTCTGATCCATGAGTCAGTAGTCCTTATAGTCCTCTTGTAAATGTGTTCGAATACTGATACTATAGCATAGAACAGCTATTCAGATCAAGCAGGTTATGGAAAAGCCCATGACGAACCAGAGAGTGCAGCTGCCGTACCTGACGTAGCATGAAAGCAAGAAACAGCACCGCCGCTACCCCTCTACTTTCGGAAGGAACACCGACTATGGACATTTTCGATTACGACAATTCGAGCGTTGATAGCATCCTCAAGTACACAGATAAGAAGCTCGTTGGTCGCACACTTCAGGACATCCTGGAAGAATTCCAGAACTCTGAGTACAAAACCTACGAAGATAAGAAAAAGGGTACTCCCTCAACGGCTACTCGCAAGGAAATTAGCGAGCTCTCCAAGGGAATCTATGGCAATATCATCGAAGAATGCTTCTACGGCATCAAGCCCAACAATTCCCCGGAACCCGATATTCCTAAAGCAAAGCTCGAAATCAAGACGACCCCTTACAAAGTCAACGCGAACGGCACTATTTCCGCCAAAGAACGTCTAGTTCTCAGCATGTTTAATTTTCATGAGGAAAATCTAGACGATTTTTATCAGACGCACCTTTGGCATAAGTGCCAAAATATTTTGCTTCTGTTTTATAAATATCAAAAGACCCGCGATATTTTGAAGATTATCACCGATAAGGCTTTCCTTTTCGACTGGCCCGAAGAGGATATGCCAACCATTCTTGCGGACTATAAACGTATTACCCAGAAAGTCCTGGAGGGACGCGCGCACGAGCTTTCCGAATCTGACGGCATGTACCTTTCAACCTGCCGGAAGGGTGCCGGCAGAGACAAGGACCGCACTACTCAGCCCTATGGCCCCGAGCTGGCTAATAGGCGCGCCTGGTCGCTCAAGAGTAGCTACATGACAACTCTCCTCCGCACCAGGGTTTTTAGCCAGGAGGAACAGGAGAGTATCGCTAAAGCAGCTCGGGATACCTCTAAGCCTTTTACCCAGATTATTGAAGAAAAGCTTCTGAAATACCGGGGCCAGAGCGAGAAAGAACTCTGCAAGGAGTTTGATGTTAACTTTAAATCCAAGGGCCGCAACAGCACTCTTGTGCAGAAAATTCTAGGCCTTTCTTCGGATATTGATAGTACTGCCGAATTTAAAAAGGCAAACATGAATATTCGCGCTATTCGTGTTGATAAAAACGGGCTCCCTAAAGAGGATGTTCCCTTTAAGAACTACCGTTTTATTGAACTAGCGAATGAAAAAGAGTGGGAAGAATCCCATATTTACACCGAGATTTTCTCAAGGAAATTCATGTTTGTTGTTTTCCGCGAGAATGAGACCGGTGATTTCTGCCTAGATCAGGTCAAGTTCTGGGGTTTCCCCGATTCCCTCGAGCCTGAACTGATGAAAGTTGAACTGATGAAGGTATGGCAAGAGACGAAGGAGATCATTAATCGAGGTGTTGAGCTAACGGTCAAGCCGAATGGTAAGGACGGCGTTAAGGTTTCCACTGACTTCCCGCAGAGCAAGGCGAACGAATACCTTTTTACGAAGGTTCACGCCTCCCAGACCTACTACGAAGTTGAGCCTGGCGAGTTTGTCGGAAAAGGCAAGCTCAAGGATACCGACGAACTACCCGATGGTCGTCGCATCACGAAGCACTCCTTCTGGCTACCCAAGAAATTCGTTCAGCAGATTCTGCGCGGTGAATGGGACTAATAACCGAATGTAAATGACCGCAGCAGGCGGCCCCGGATGCGTGTGTGTCCGGGGCCGCCTGCTTTTTAGACCGAGGTTT
>NZ_KV801777.1:14411-14957 GCF_001810515.1 Rothia sp. HMSC075F09 | reverse complement strand
TTAACCCGCAGTGAAGACACTAACCTATCGACGAAAAGGCAAGGCATAACCCATAACCGGCTCTCACCTACCTGGCGCAGCCGGAGATTCGGTCATGGGTTACGGATTTGTGCCATAGGTTAGTGTCTTTGGTCGTAGTTAAAAGCCATGGCAGAAGACGCTAAACCATGACACAAATTCTGCAGAAGCGGCGCCTCCGCGGGCACAAAGATATTTGATGCATAAAACATTGAGTAGCCCGAATAATGACCAATCACCGCCACCACCCTCAAAAGAATGCAAACGACCGCAAACATGCGGTAGGGTGGTAACTGTAGTGTTCCACAGCGCATTGATGCGCTTGATGGGCGCGCTACGGGGCTGTTTTCTTCCGGCAGTCAATGAGGCCCGTGAATAACGGCCCGACATGCACATATATCACACTGTCACCGACGATAGGAGCGTATCTTCTATGGATTCGACCATTTTCAATCGCCGTACCCTGTTGGGCAGCGGCGCACTTGTGGGCCTGGGGGCCCTGCTTGCGGCGTGTGGCCAGCAGGCAAA
>NZ_KV801777.1:12519-14311 GCF_001810515.1 Rothia sp. HMSC075F09 | reverse complement strand
CCTGCTTGCGGCGTGTGGCCAGCAGGCAAATAGCGAGGCGGCAGCCACCGCATCCGTCGTGCCGAGTGAAACTGCCTCGGCATCTGCGGCGGCGTCTGGCTCGCCTTCGGCGAGCGCGACCCCTTCTACTGTTCGAGGCTACTCGGGTGGTTCGAAGGCGCCGGATGGTGAATACCGTAAGGCTGACAAATATGGTCCTGCTCAGAACGTGCCGAAGCCTAACGCCCCTGAAGAGGGCTATCGTGAGAAGTCTATTGAAGGTATCCGTAAGACGATGGATGCTTGGGTGAAATGGACTAATTACGGAATTCAAGTAGGCGATTTTACGGAATCCCGAAAATACATTTCCAGTAATTTTGAAAGTGAACTTAAGGGATATAAGAGCTTTGAGGACTTGTATAAGCGCGGCGGGTGGATTATTGATGGCATTGACAACTATGTTGCTGATGGAAATCCGTGGTCTGAGGATGGGGAAACCTATTTTTGGAAGGCATATCGCGAGTGGAATTATATAACTCTTGTGGAGCCTACCGGAGAATGGCACCGAAACCGAAATATCCAGAAGGATAATGACACCTGGAAATTTGAATTTAAGTACTCCGACTCTTCATGGAAAATTATCGGTTACGAACAGGTAGAAGACTAAAATAATGAACAAAATAATAAAATGCAGTGGGATTTTTTCTCTATCTTGCATTCTAGGATTTTGCGGTACCACTAACGTTGATGCATACGTTATTACTGCGCCTTGTTCTGACACATCAGCTAAAGTTTGCCAAATCGAAGTTGAAACAACTACTTCGCGAGGCAGTCAAGATGGTTACGATGAGAAAAATACAGGTGCAGATAATGCCAACCAGGAAATTCAGCAACAATATACTTATTCCACGGTAAATCAGGGAAACGGCGTAAAAGTTACCTACGCCAACGAAAATCCCAATATTATGTCATGCACAACCAAAGACGGAAGAATAGGAACATTCAAGTTCACAAATATGTCGCTTGAATCTGGCATTCCTGTAGATCACGGAAGTCCCCGAAGCCCTTCCTCTGCTAGTTGCATCCCGAACAATACCCGCACCTTCACCAGTGCCGACAGCCCAGGTCCCACCGGCCCGACCTACGAAGAAGTCATGGAGGAAATCCGCCACGCAGCAGAATCGCTAGAACCGGGTAAGCCGACCCTGCATCAGTCCTATAACAACCCCGCAGGCACTGGCCGAGCAGAAGGCGACCCCAACGTCTACAAGGGCGACCAGATCAACTTCTACGTCGATGACGGAGGCCCCTACCGCCTCGAAGCAGACATGCTCGCCGGACACGTCGAAATTGAGCTCATGCCCTCCTCCTATGTCATCGAGTACGGCAACGGAGATACAGACACCCACTACACGGCAGGTCAGCCCGTGACCACCTATCCCCGTGAACGCCCGCGTGAAACCGCAACGAGTTACGCCTACCAGCGCTCTGGCAACTTCCACGCGTATGCGACCGTGCACTACACGGCTCGTTTCCGTGTGGATGGTGGCCCGTGGCAGATGATGGAAGTGACCCCGCAGGCGACCAGTGACCCGTTGCTGGTGCGTGTGTGGTGGGTTGATGTGGGACGCGTGGCAGGTGACTGCAGCTACGACGACACTCGCTGGGGCTGCAAGAACGATCCGACTATGGGCAAGCCGGATAACCCGAACCCGCGTCTGCGCAAGGCCGATATTCGTACCGGTCAGCGTTGGCACCTGAACGATAATGGTGATGGGGATACGGAGTATTCGTTGCACCGCGACTGGCCCGA
>NZ_KV801777.1:0-12419 GCF_001810515.1 Rothia sp. HMSC075F09 | reverse complement strand
TTCGTTGCACCGCGACTGGCCCGACATGTAAATCAGCCCCGTGGGTCTTATGCTGAGAAGCCACATGTGTTTCGAAAAGCCACTTCTTTGGTGGCTTCTCGAAACACATGTGGCTTTTCGCCGTTCATAAGGGAGGACCGGGGGAACTTTCGATAGGTTAGTGTCTTCGCCGCGGGTCTTTAACCCGCATTAAAGTCACTAACCTATCGAAACAGCCAGTTACCCGCCGCCGGTAAAAATTCAGTAATGACTTAGCGTCTTTGGTAATGGGTTACGGATTTGTGCCATAGGTTAGTGTCTTTGGTCGTAGTTAAAAACCATGGCAGAAGACGCTAAACCATGGCACAAATTCTGCAGAGGCAGTGCCTCCACGCGGGTAGAAATTCGGTCATGACTTAGCAATTTCGGTCATGACTTAGCGTCTTTGGTAATGGTTAAAACCCCAGCCTAAAGTCACTAACTCATCACCGAAGATACTAAACCATGGCACAAATTCTGCTGAGGCAGCACCTCCGCGGGCCGCCTGCTTTTTAGACCGAGGTTTCGATAGGTTAGTGTCTTCACGGTGGGTCTTTAACCCGCAGTGAAGACACTAACCTATCGACAGGGCCGTAACCTATCGAAGAATCCCCTATCGACAAGCCCCCGCACCCACACCGCGTAACAATCCGTAAAACCCCCTTGCAGTATACCCCCCTAGGGTATACACTAGAACCATGGAAATCACCAGCAACCAGTGCTGCCACAGCACATCCGCCCAGGTCAGCACCGCATCCGACGCACCCGCCAAGGAACCTACTGAGGCGCACACCGGCGCATGCTGCGGCGGCGAGGCGCCCGAAACCCAGCACGGTTACGCCTCCAACAAAGAGGCGCACCTCAAGCGACTGCGCCGCATCGAAGGGCAGGTTCGCGGCATCGCCCGCATGGTCGATGAAGACAAGTACTGCATCGACATCCTCACCCAGGTTGCCGCGGTCTCCAAGGCGCTCCACGCCGTCTCCCTGAACCTGCTTGAAGAGCACATCGGCCACTGCGTGACCGGCGCCGCCGTCGAATCCGAACGCACCGGCGACCCGACCATCGCAGAGGCCAAGGTCAAAGAGGCAACCGCCGCGATCTCGCGCCTCATGCGCAGCTAAACACGTTGCCCCTAAACACCGGGCGGACCCAAGTTTTCAACCCATTACCGAAAGGAAATCATCATGAGCACCACCACCGTTAAGGCAACCGGCCTGACCTGCAACCACTGCGCTATGAGCGTCAGCGAAGAGGTCAGTGAAGTTCCCGGCGTGACCGGCGTGACCGTGGATGTCGTCAAGGACGGCGTCTCCACCGTGACCATTGAGCACGAGGGCACCCTCAACACCCAGGCTGTCGCGGACGCTATCGTGGAGGCTGGCTTCACCCCCGCCGTCTAGCGCGGCAGCCGGCTCGATTAGGAGTCATCATGGCTTACCCTCCGCAGTACATTGCGATGGTTGTTGGCGCGGTCCGCACCCTTGTCGGCGCCGAAAACATGCACCTGCGCGACGCGATTGCCCGCGTTGCCAGGCAGATGAATCTGGATGCGGCGCTGGTCGATTCGTGGGTGAAGCAGAGTCCCGAATATACGGCGCGTGAAGATGCGTCCGGCGCCGCGCGACGTAGCGGCACGAGCGCGAATAAACGTTCCGCCGAGCACGAGCAGGGCGTGAAGGCGCGCGAGAAGGCGAACGCTTCGCCGTTCCCGCGGGCTACCGTGAAACGTGCGTACGGTGTGTCTGATCGTGGCACGAAGGTGACCGGTATTCGCCCGCATACGAGCAGGCCGGATGGGCTGCCCGGCGACCACTGAGCCGCCGCTTTCACAGCCGCAACCCTACGCTCGCCGCCGCGTTTACCGCCTCGCGGTTTTACCCGTGGCTTCACCCTCGCGCGCTCTCGACGCTGCACCCCTGATACTGCACCAAACACCGCCCGGGGCGGGGTCCTTCGAGGCCCCTCCCCCGGCTTGGTGTGTACCTTTTTCTACCCTCCCGTTTTTGAGTTTTGAGGAAGTATTGTGTCTTCTACACAGCCTTCACTAACCACCCGTGAGCCCTCGTTACAGAGTGAGCGCTCTCTTTTTAATTCCGCCGGAACGACCGTAAAATCAACGGAGTCAACCCGAATCATCCACGTGGATATTCAGGGTATGACCTGCGCATCCTGCGTGGGTCGCGTGGAGCGTAAGCTCCGCAAAATCCCCGGCGTTGACCCGGCGGTGAACCTGCCACTGGAGTCCGCGCGCGTCATCGTACCCGAGGGCGTGAGCGACGAGCAGATTGTTGAGACCATCAACAACGCCGGCTACACGGCGCACCTCAAGAACGGGCCACGCGCGGGCGCTGGAACGAACGCGAGCGCATCCGGCGGCGGCGGTCAGCACACCACCCCGAGCATGAAGGGCGGCTTCACCGACCGCATTATCTACGCGACGATTCTGGGTGTGCCCATCTTCCTGATTTCCATGTTCCCCGCGTTCCAGTTCCCGAACTGGGGCTGGGTCGTGGCGATTCTGACCGCGCCGGTCGCGTTCTGGTGCGCCGCGCCGTTCCACCGCGCCGCGCTCATCAATGCCCGTCACGGCTCCTCCACGATGGATACGCTCGTGTCCCTCGGCGTGGTCGTGGCGTACTTCTATTCGCTGGCGCAGCTGCTCATGAACCCGGCGTTGACGGCGCACGTGCACCATGCGGGCGGCAGCTTCTGGTCGATGTTTACCGGCCACCATGCGCCGCTGTACTTCGATTCGGCGTCCATGGTGACGCTGTTCCTGCTGATTGGCCGCGCAATTGAGCACCGCACCCGCCACCGCTCCTCGGATGCGCTGCGCACCCTGCTGAGCATGGGCGCGAAGGAGGCGACCCTGCTGCGCACCGATAAGCAGGGCGTGACCAAGCAGGTGCAGGTTCCGGTGGAGGACCTCATGCCGGATGACCTGTTCCTGGTGCGCCCGGGCGAGAAGATTGCCACGGACGGCGTGGTGGTCGAGGGTACCTCCGCGGTGGATGCGTCCCTGCTGACCGGCGAGTCTGTGCCGGTGGAGGTGCATCCGGGCGATACGGTCACGGGTGCCACGGTGAATACGTCTGGTTCGTTGACGGTGCGTGCGACCCGCGTGGGCACCGAGACGACCCTGGCGAAAATGGGTGAGCTGGTGGCGAGCGCCCAGGAGACGAAGGCTCCGATTGCCCGCCTGGCAGACCGTGTTTCTGCAGTGTTTGTGCCGGTGATTTTGGCGATTTCGGCGCTGACTCTGGTCGGTTGGTGGCTGGTGTCTGGTGATGGTGCTGCGGCGTTTAATGCGGCGGTGTCGGTGCTGGTGGTGGCGTGCCCGTGCGCCTTGGGTTTGGCGACTCCGACGGCGCTGTTGGCGGGTACGGGTCGCGGCTGGCAGTTGGGCATTTTGATTCGTAATGCGCAGGTGCTGGAGGCGACGAGCACGGTTGATCGTGTGGTTCTGGATAAGACCGGTACCGTGACGACTGGTGAGATGTCTGTGGCGTTCTACGGCACTTTTGACGACTATGAGTCGGCGGGTGACTTTGCCGGTATTTCGCCGGAATCCGCAGATTCCAAGAATGAGCGTTCCCTGTCTGTTCTGCGTGATGCCGCCGCCGTGGAGGCGCTGAGTGAGCACCCGATTGCCCGCGCGATTGCCGGTTTTGCCCGTGAGCAGGGTGTGCTGGCTGAGGGTGCTTCGGCGCCGAGTGTGAGCGGCTTTGAGGGTGTTCCCGGAGGCGTGCGCGGCGTGCTGAGCGGCGCGGGTGACGGTGCCAAGGAAAGCACCGAGAATGGCGCCTCCCGACTGGTTGTTGTGGGTACTCCCGAGTACCTGCAGGCGGCAGGTGCGCAGCTGAGTGAGGGCCAGTTGGCTCTGCTGGATCAGGCTCGCCGGGCGGGTCTAACGACGGTGGTTGTCGCCCGCGGCGAGGCCCCTGACGAGGCCCCGAATGAGGCCCCGAGCAGCACCTCCGCTCTGCAACCGGTCGGCATGATTTCGGTTGCCGACACCCCCAAGCCGGAGGCTGCAGAGACCATGGCACAGCTGCGTGAGCTCGGCCTGGAGCCGATCCTGCTCACCGGTGACGCCCCGCAGGTTGCGCAGGCGGTCGCCTCGCAGGTCGGCATTTCGGCTGAGAACGTGTACGCCGGCGTGACCCCGGAGGGTAAGTCGCAGGTGGTTGAGAAGTTGCAGGCCGCCGGTCACCGCGTGGCGATGGTCGGCGACGGCGTGAATGACGCCCCGGCGCTGGCTCTTGCGGAGCTGGGCATTGCGATGGGTTCGGGCACGGACGTTGCCGCGGAGGCTGCCGATATTGTGCTGACCCGCTCGGATATTGCCTCGGTGGTGACGGCGCTGCGCCTCTCCCGCGCTACGCTGCGCACCATTAAGTCGAACCTATTCTGGGCGTTCGCCTACAATACGGTGGCTATTCCGGTCGCCGTGGCGGGCCTGCTGAACCCGATGATTGCGGGTGCGGCAATGGCGTTTAGTTCGGTGTTTGTGGTGCTGAATTCTATGCGTCTGACGGCGTTTAGGAAGTAGCGAAACATAACGCGAAATTGCCCAAACATTAGCTATTGAAATAGCCTGAACGAAAAATTCAAAAGCATATCTCGCCGTGCTTTTCGCACGGTAAAAGATATAAAGAAATGCACCGCCCGTGTAAAGGCGGTGCATTTCTTTATATTCAGTTTTCACGGGCGGCGGCTTGAACGCCTAGCTTGAACAACGAGCTCAAAAGCCTGGCTCAAACGCCCCTCCCGAAAACCCGAGCTCAACAGTCCGAGCTCCAAAACCCGGCAAGAAAACCTCACCGAGAACCGGGCAGAACCTTAGGCCCAGGTCACCAGGTCCTCGATGGAGCGGCGGCTCTTCGGGGCAATCTCGCGGGCACGGTAACCGAAGGTCACAGCCACGGACACGCCGTACTCCTCCGGGTCGAACAGGCCGGCAGAAGTGAGCAGCTCGTTCACTGCCTCGTAGTTCATACCCTCAATGGGGCAGGAGTCGATGCCGAGCATTGCGGCGCCGGTCATCATGTTGCCCAGGGCGATGTAGGTCTGCTTGGATGCCCAGTCGAAGAGCGCGCGGTCGCTTTCCAGGACCTTCATGTCGTTCTTCTGGAAGTTGCCGTAGCGCTCGAGTGCGGCCTCCATCTGCTCCTCGGTGAGGTTGCGGCTTTCGAGAGTGCGGCGCATCCACGGGGTGTCGTAGCGCAGACCCTTCTTCGCCAGCAGTACGACCAGGTGGCTTGCGTCGTCGAGGGCACCCGCCATACCCCAGGCAATCGGCTTGAGCTTTTCACGCAGTTCGGGGTCCTGGATGACCAGGAACTTCCACGGCTCGGTGCCGACGGAGCTGGGCGACAGGCGCGCAAATTCGAGGATTGCGGCGAAGTCTTCATCGCTGATGCGGCGGTCGGGGTCGTAGGCGCGGGTTGCGCGGCGGCGGGCGAAAATTTCGAGGGCTTCTTCGCGGGTTACGGTCACGGTTTCATCCTTTGCATGAGGGTTTCAATATCCTGTCATGCTACACCCGCGGAGGGTGCGGGTGGCGGAAAATGTGGTCAGTTACGCCTGCAGGAAATACGCCCGCGAGCGGCGGGACCGTATTGCCGGTGTCGTATTACAGGGTGTACGAAGCCGGTGGGCTGGTACCCAAGGCGCCCAGAGCGCACCTGCCCAGCACCTCCTATGATGCCCCTACTCGGCACCGGCTTTCATCCACACATCCGAGGAGGCGCGGCGACCAAAAATGACCGCGCGGATTCCCTGGAAGTACAGAATATACGCCGCCCACAAGCCGCAATACCCGGCGAGCGCATCCATGGTGCCGTTGCCGACCGCCCAGTGCAGGCCGAGCATGACGGGCACGTACATGACGAGCATGATGAAGCAGCCGATTGCCAGGTATTTCACGTCCTGCGCGCCCATGAGGATGCCGTCCAGGGTGAACACGTAGGCGGCGATGGGCTGGCCGAGGGCAATGATAACGGTGGCGATGGTGAAGAGGAACGCCACCTGCGCATCCTTAGTGAACAGCCAGGAGCCGAAGAAGCCGATGAGAGGGCAGATTAGGCCGGTGATAACGCCGTAGATGAGGCTCATGCGCAGCAGCCGGTTTTTCAGCTGGCGCACCTTCACGCGCTCGGATTCTACGTTCAGGTCGCGTTCGCCGAGTTCCTTGCCGAGTAGCGCCTGCGCGGCGATGGCGAGGGAGTCCAGGGCGTAGAGGAAGAGATTAAACACTCCCATGCCGAGCTGGTAGGCGGCGGTGTGTTCGGTGCCGAATCGCGCCACAACGAACACGGTCAGCAGGGAGGCGATGCGCATGGATAGGGTGCGCAGCATGAGCCAGGAGCCGAGCGAGAGCACCGAGCGCATGCCGGCTACGTCGGGTGCCCAGCGGACGGCGTGCTCGCGGGTGCCGCGCATCATGACCACGCCGAGGGCGGCAGCCATGCCCCACTGGGTGAGGGAGGTGCCGGTCGCCGAACCGGCAACGCCCCAGCCGACCGGGTAGATGAGCAGCCAGTTCAGCACAATGTTCACGAGCGTGCCGACCGTGGCGACTTTGAGCGGGGTGACGGTGTCTTGCAGCCCGCGGAGCGTGCCGACCTGCGCGAGGATAATCATCATCGGCGGGATGCCCCAGAGCGAGTGGTGCAGGTAGTCGAGGGCGTAGCTGATGGTTTCGTCGGTCGCGCCGAGGCCGCGTAGCAGCGGGTCGGCGAAGGCGTATCCAGCGATCATGAGGAGCATGCCGAGGCCGAAGGCGACCCACACGCCGTCCACACCGATCTGCCAGGCGCGGCGCAGGTTCTTCTCGCCGAAGGCGCGCGCCACGGCGGGCGTAACGGAGTAGGCTAGAAAGTTCATGAGACCCACGACCGTGGTGACGAGCGTGGCGGCGATGCTCATGCCCGCGAGTTCTGCTTTGCCGAGTTGGCCGATGAGGGCGGAGTCGGTGAGCACGAAGATGGGTTCGGCGATGAGCGCACCGAAGGCGGGTACGGCGAGGGCGAGGATGCGTCGGTTCAGCGAAGGCTCGGCAGTATTCTTCACGGGCGCGCCGGGCGCAGTGCTACCGGGTTCGGTGCCGCCGGGTTCGGTACTACTGGATTCAGCCATAAGGTGCTTCTGTGTGCTCATCCTTCTAGGCTACTCCCCGCCGCCGCGGCGGGTGCCTGCGCGCGGGGCGGGGTGCACTCTACGAGATGGGCGCGGCTAGGCGCCTCGGCCGCGTAGTTCGTCGAGGGCGCGGCGTTCCTTCTTGGTGGGGCGGCCGCTGCCTCGTTCGCGTTTGGCGACCGGCGGCATGGAGAGGTAGGCGGGGCGCGGGCCGGAAAGGTCTTCGTAGCAGGTGACGGCGATGGGCGCGCCTACGCGTTTGACGAGGAGTTTTTCGACTTTGAAGACGCGTTCCCAGCCGGGGTAGCGGACCTTGACAATGTCGCCTTTTTTGAGTTTTTGGGAGGGTTTGGCGGGGGCGTCGTTGACGCGCACGTGGCCGCCTTTGCATTCGTCGGCGGCGAGGGAGCGGGTTTTAAAGATGCGCACCGACCAGAGCCAGAGGTCGAGCCTGGCGCTGGTTAGTGCGTTGGTGTCTTCTGCGGTCATGTGTTCATTGTGGCGCGAGGCGGGCGGGGCACCAAATCAGGTGCGCCCGCCTGCGATTCCTACCCCTCCGCCGTTTTCACAGTGATTCCGCCGTATTTTTGCCGTGGTTTCGACAGGATTTCGGCGGGGTTCCATCATGGCTTCGCCGAACCGCGCCGCAACCGGCACCGAACCCGCCACGCGGCGGAAAATTTTCTATTGCACGCACCTCCCTATTGAGCACAAACCCGCATCCACTAGGGGTATTGTTAAGTCACCTTCTCAAGAAGTGTTCTCAAGGCCACCTAGTTCGCGTGGTCTACGGGGGGGGTTGTGGCCGCGACGCCACGGGCTCCCCGTAACAGATTGGATATACACCATGTCAGCTTTGAAAAAGCTCCTGGCGGCTACCCTCATCAGCACTATGCTGTCTTCTTGTTCCTTCGGTCCCACGCTGGAGAAGGATGAAAGCGCCCGCGCGATTTTCGACGTAGAAAATGATCGGGTGATCCTACCCCTGGACGCTTACAACACCGACGGCAAGGACGAATACTTCACCAAAGCCCTTGAGCTCGCCCGCAAAAAGTGCTTTGCCGAACACGGGCAGCACTACAAGATGTTTGTCCGCACCGAGGGATCCGGCAGGAACCTCGGCAGGACCTACGGAATCTGGAACGTTGAGCACGCCCAAAAATACGGCCTCCACGAGCGCGACGAATCGAATACGCTGGATCTGTCCTCCCCTGCACCCTCATCCGACCCTGGGAAAGATGTCAGCACCGAATGCTACCAGCGCGCCAGCGAAGAGATGGCAAAAATTGGAGAGATACCATTCGGCTCCGCCACGTATAGGCGTGTGGAGACCGACGTTCGAAACGCCGCTGGGGATAGACAGCTCAAAAAGTCCCTCGACGACGAATGGAAGCGATGCGTCAAGGATAAAGGCCTCACCCCCGATAGTGAGATGACCGTCAAGGAAGAAAAGAATATTCCTCAGAGCACCACCCCCTCAGAAGAGGAAATTCGAATCGCCGTCATCCAGGCGCAGTGCAATCAGGATGTAGGCCGTTCACAGAAGCTCTACGACCTGGAGGCGCAGTACCAGAAACCGCTCGTCGACAAGAACCAGGCAGCCCTGGAGAATGAGCTTAAAGAATTCAAGCGCCGGGACGAGCAGTTCAAGCAGTACGTCCTCGACAACCAATAACAGCGAATAACAGCCGGTTGGCCGACAGAAAAGGGTGTGTGCCGTGTTCAGTGAACACGGCACACACCCTTCATACGTTGCACCGGCCATATTGTGCCGGCTACGTTGCGCCGGTTATCCAACCCGCGGTGGTTATGCCTCCACCGTTGCGGTGCGGCGCTCCTTGAGAGCCCAGCCAATCACGCCGGTCAGCAGACCGAACGCAATCCAGGAACCAAGCACCAGCCACTGGTCACTCGTTGCAACCTCCGGGAAGTACGCAATCGAACGCAGCAGAGTCGAGGAGGCACCCGGCACCAACATCTGACCAATCTGCCCCCACACACCGGGCAGGAACACGCTCGGCATACTTGCGCCCGAAATCGGGTTACCAATGAACATGGTGATGACCGCGCCTACTGCGAGACCAATCAGCGGCGAAGACAGTGCACCCACACCCACAATGAAGAAGGCGGTCGCCAGGTAGGTAGCGCCGAACGCAGCCCACAGGGTTGCGAAGTCGCCGGGGATGATGCCGAACCAGACGTTCAGAATCAGGGCGGTCAGTGCACCACCGATGACGGAGTACAGGGTTGCGGTGGCGAAGCGGCGCCAGGTGCCGTTCACGCGCAGTACGGAGAAGGAACCGCCGAGAATACCGCCAATGACCAGCGGAAATGCGGAGATAGCGATACCGGAACCGGAGGAGTCATTCTCACTCAGGGGTACCACGACGGTGGTCTTCACCGCCATTGCGGATGCCTGCTCGGCCTGCACCTTCATCTGCTCCAGCTGGGCGGCGGCCTGCGCACCCTGTTCACCGCCCGTCTGCACCGCCTGGGTGAGGGCTTCCGTCTTAGCGGCGAGTGCCTTCTGCTGAATCTGCGCGTTCAGCTGGGTGGCAACACCGTTGAGCATCTGGGTTGCTGCGGCGTTTGCGGCTGGTGCGGTCAGCACTTCGGGGGCGGCGCCTTCGGTGAAGATGATTGCGCCGTAGGTTTCGCGCTGCTTGATTTGCTGTTCAGCCTCTTTGCGGGAGGATGCCTGCTTCAAGTCGAAGGTTTCAATACCTTGGTCTTTGAGGGACTGTTCAAACTGACTGACGGTCACCTCGGGGCCTGCGATAGAGACGGGCAGGTTCTTTGCTTCCATGGTCTTGGTGGGCCAGGTGAAAGCTAGGACGATGAGTGCTACCACCAAGGATGATAGTACGGAGGTGGTGATGACCTTGAGCCAGGAGGAACGGTCGGTGGTTTCTTGCGTGCTTGTTTCTGCAATGCTCTTTGCCGCGATCTTCTGGGATGCGGCAGCTTGGGTGGCTGCGGCGGTCACTGCTTCTGCGGTGACTGCGGTGGCGGTTTCGTTGTTCATGACAATCTCCAAACAAAATGCTTATTTCGTTTACGAGTCAGAACTCTACTCTCGATTTTTACCGAGTGCAAACAAAATAGCTATTTTGTTTGTAAAGTCACAAAAAGAATCAGTGTTGTGTTTACGCGTTCTTTAGCCCCACCCCCTAGACTGGAACCATGCCCCGACTAACAGACGCCACCAAAGCCGCACGCCGAGCCCAAATCATCGAAGCCGCCATTAGCTGCTTCCTCGAAAAGGGCTACACCAACACCTCCATGAGCGACATCATCAAAGCCTCCGGACTGTCCTCCGGGTCCATCTACTCGCACTTCTCCGGCAAAGAAGACATCCTCATTACCGCCATCAACGAGCGCCTCAACAACGTCAAGGAGCTCTACGAAACACTCCCCGAAGGCGCAGGCCCCCAGGATATTCTCGAAACCATCCACACGAACCAGCTGGTAAACGACAATTTCTCCGCCATGCTGCGCATCCGCGCCAAATCGCTCCACGCACCCGAAATCGCCAGGGCAACCGCAGACACCATGCCTCTATTGCAGGGCATCATCGTAAAGACCCTTACCCCCTGGGCAGCTGAACAGCTGAGCGTTCTGCACGAGATCAACCCCGATCCGGCGCAGCGCACCTCCGAACAGGAGGCGCTCATTACCGACTACGCCCGCGATACCGCAGACGCCTTCATGATGGTCTTCCAGGGGTACATGCTCCGCTCCTTCTTCGGCGCCCCCGAGGAAAAGGACCGCCTCTACCGCGTGGCAATGAGCCTGCTACCCGAGTAGGAGGCACGGGGAGTATCTGCAGATTTTCGGGTTATTGTAGAAAGGTCTATAAATCCGCTATTAGACCTAAAGCCCCTGAAATTCACCCTCTCACGGTTGTTTTTCTGCATTTAAGCGCCGTAGCCTGGTGAAGCACCCCGTACCCTTGCACCTCAGCGCCCGTGCCCTTGCGGCACGTTGAACCCGCCCACAGTTCACCCGAAATCGAGAAAACGATGACCGAATTCTGCGCCCCCGCCACCCCCGAGCCGCGCGCCACCAACCCCGCCGAGCTGAAGAACCTGCGCGCCGCGCACGCCGACGAGCTCTCTTCACGCACCCGTGCCACCAAGATTCCCGCCGACTCCTGTTCCCTCTACGACGACGAGGCGCTCGGCGGCACCGCCGGACGCACCGCCGCCTGGCTGGTGCTCGAACACACCGGGCACTGGGGCCGCGACGTGCTCGACGGCTCCGCCCTCGGTGAGGAGCTCTCGGCGGCACTCAAAGAAGCCGTCGACCGCGCAAAGCTCAAGTTCCTTCTCATCCACCAGCCGGGCGAGCAGCGCCGTGCGCTGCACGGCGAACCCGACGCGGAGGGCAACCTCACCCACCGCGTGTTCTACGCGATTTCAACCCCCGGCGAGGAACGCCTCTACTCCTTCAGTGTGAGCACCCCTGAGCAACTGCTTGACCTACCCCTGGACAACCCGGAGGAGTTGATTCAGGCAACCGGCGCGGAGCTCATGGATTCGCCCCTCATCCTGGTGTGCACCCATTCCAAGCGTGACCGCTGCTGTGCCCTGCGCGGTCGCCCCATTGCGGCGCACCTGGCGGATATCCTGCCGGGTAATGCGGTCTGGGAGTGCTCGCATACGGGTGGTCACCGCTTTGCCCCGGTTGGCATTATGCTGCCCACCGGCTACACCTACGGTCGCCTCTCGGAGCCTTCGGCGCTGGCGGCGTACCTGTCGCTGGCGGGCCGTGCCATTCCGTCGCTGCACGGCCTGCGAGGCCGCAGCACGGATACCCCGGTGGAGCAGGCGGCGGAGGTTGCCGTACGCCTCGAACTGGAGAAAAAGGGTGAAGAAGTAACCTCTGGAGGTTTGGTTTCACGTGAAACATCGGGGCGGGAGGCATTCATTGCGCTCCGCGAGGCGGGCGTCGATGTGAACGTCGAGACAAGCACTGAATTCTCCCCTGAATTTTTTGCGGCGTTCTCGCCTAAAGATTTCTCCGAACACCCCACCATGGAGGCGGCGCTCACCTCCCACACCGACGGACGCACCTGGGTCACCTTCTTCGAGCGGGTCGCCCTTGAGCCGCGCCCCAACTCGTGTGGCAAGGGTCCCGCGGATGCTTTCAGCCGCGAGCTGCTCGCACTGCATCAGCTCTAAAACCCGCGCATGATGTAGACAGCGCGAAGCCCCGGCGGGCACCTTTGAACTGCCTCCCGTTTCTTGGACAACAAA
>NZ_KV801776.1:63043-126478 GCF_001810515.1 Rothia sp. HMSC075F09 | reverse complement strand
GGGCAGGACTGGCAGACTTTTGAGAGTTTCAAAGCTGACCTTGATGCCTATATTACGCATTGGAACACAGCAAGGCGTCAGGTGAAGCTTAGGGGCCTGACCCCGGTGGAGTACCGGGTTCAGGCCCTGCAGGAGGCCGTATAGGGGTTACTATTTATAGCGTCCAAGTTTCGGGGCGCAGTTCAGATATCCTCCGGCACGGGGGCTTTTTGTATAGGTCTATTGCGTGGCGCTATTTGGAGGCGCGCGGCTTGGCGAAGCGGCGCTCGCCCAAGTATCCGAGCAGGCTACCGAAAGCGGTCCACTGCAGTGCCGCCAACAGCAGGGTGGACAGGTCGGTCACCTCAAAAGAATTGGGGATGACCTTGAACCACAGCAGCGGCAGGTAAATCAGGAACAGGATGGGGGACGCCCACACGAAGAACGGGACAGGGCGCTTAGCCGACGGATACTTAGCTCGTGAGTACGACATTGTGACCTCCAAGGGGTGTCATGATGCTTGAGGCACCAGGGTGCGGAGGGAACTCCGCTGTCACTACATCATAATGCAAAAGGTTCTTGTGAGGCAGGAAAAGGCCGCCGTGCCAGATAGTCTCCGGCGCGGGGGCTTCTCGTATGAGCTTTTGTTAGAGGTACTTCTCCAGGCTGCTCTCCGCCATGCGGGAGAGCTGCTCGCGCACCGTGCGGGCACGAGCCTCACCCACACCGTCCACGGCGCGCAAATCCTCAAGGGACGCCGCCATCAGAGCCTGCAGGCTGCCGAAGCGCTCCACCAGACGCTCAGAAATAGCGTTCGGGATGCTCGGAATACCGGCGAGCAGACGGAAACCGCGAGGCTGCAGGGGGAACTCCAGGTCGGGGTTCTCGCCAAAGCCGACAGTGCGGGCAATCGTGCGCAGATCCACGATAGCCATATCGTCCAGGTTCTGAAGCGCCTCAACGCCGGCGGCGATCAGCTCGTCATTCGTCTCGGGCAGATAGTCGCGCAGAATCAGATCGCTGGCGGTCATCTCGGGGGCGCGCAGCTCCTCCAGCTGCAGGGCAATCAGGCGGCCGTGCACGCCGAGCTCCAGCACGTAGTGGCTGACCTCGCGGATAATGCGGTTCACCATCTCCATACGCTGAAGGGTCATCGCCACATCCGCCAGGGACACGTTAGACTCAATCTCCAGGGCCGAGAGTGAGGAAAGCACCGAACGCAGGCGCTTCTTATAGCTTTCAAGGGTCTGAATCGCCTGGTTCGCGCGGGCCATGAGGTACTGGCTGTCCTCGACCGTGTAGCGGGTGCCGTCAACGTACACCGAAATCATAGACATCGACGCGCTCACCGAAATCACCGGGAAACCGGTCTGAATCGCGGTGCGTTCGGCGGTGCGGTGGCGGGTACCGGACTCGTTCGTGTCAATGGAGGCGTCCGGCATGAGCTGCACGCCGGCGTGCAACAGGCGGGTGGCGTCACGGTCGCAGATGATAGCGCCGTCCATCTTCGCCAGCTCGCGCAGGCGCGTTGCCGAGAACTCGGTGTCGATGTTGAAACCGCCCGAAGACAGGGAGGATACGGTGCGGTCGGATCCGAGTACGATGAGCGCGCCCGTACGGCCACGCATGATGCGTTCCAGGCCCTCGCGGAGCTCGGTGCCGGGGGCGATTCGGGCGATAGTTTTAAGCAATAGGTCACTATAATTCATCTGCACAAAAAACATTGTACCTGTAAGGGTGGTTATTGAGCCAGGTCAGGGGCGGAACGGCGGGCTAAAGTGCCTCAAAAGCGAACGGATATTCTCGATATTTATACGGGAGTGCACGAGGTGAAACTATCTGCATTTAAGGGTAAAAGTGTGTTCTGCGGTACCCCTTTTCGCCGTGACTAAACACCGCGCACCATATCGCCCCAGACCCTAAAATAGACCCATGACCGCGCGCACGAAAAACACCAAAACCGCACCCGCCTACCGCTGCACCGAATGCGGCTGGACCACCGCCAAATGGGTAGGCCGCTGCGGCGAATGCCAAACCTGGGGCACCGTCGAAGAAGCCGCCGGGGGCACCCGTGCGCGCACCCGCGCCGCATCCAGCGTGCAGAAACCCGCCCAGCCCATTGCAGAAGTCGACTCGCGCGTAGCCGCCTACATGAGCACCGGAAACCCCGAATTTGATCGCGTGCTCGGTGGTGGACTCGTACCCGGCGCGGTCATCCTCATGGCGGGCGAACCCGGCGTGGGCAAATCCACCCTGCTGCTGGATGTCGCCGCCACCTTCGCGCGCGGCACCGCCGGGATTGCGGGACAGCAGGGGGCGCAGAATATCGCACCCCAGCCGCCGCGCCCGGTCCTGTACATCACCGGCGAGGAATCCGCCGCGCAGGTCAAACTCCGCGCCGACCGCATCGGCGCCATCGCGGACACCCTCTACCTGACCAGCGAAACCGACCTCGGCACCGCCCTGGCGCATATTGAGCAGGTCAACCCCTCCCTGCTGGTCATTGACTCGGTGCAGACCCTCGCCTCCGCGGAAGTTGAGGGTAGCGCCGGCGGCGTGACCCAGGTGCGTGAGGTTGCCGCCTCCGTGATTGCCGCGGCTAAGGAACGCAATATGTGCACCCTGCTCGTGGGTCACGTGACTAAGGAAGGCACCATCGCGGGCCCGCGCCTGCTTGAGCACCTGGTGGACGTGGTCTGCCAGTTCGAGGGCGATAAGCACTCGAATATCCGCATGCTACGCGCGATTAAGAACCGCTTCGGACCCACCGATGAGGTGGGCTGCTTCGACATGCACGAGGACGGCATCGCGCCCGTGCTGGACCCCTCCGGCATGTTCGTTTCAAGTACCCCGCACCCGGTGGCGGGCACCTGCGTGACCGTCACGATGGAGGGGCGCCGCCCCCTGCTCGCGGAGGTGCAGGCACTGCTGGATCAGGCGGTGGCACCTGCCCCGCGCCGTACCGTCTCGGGCCTGGATTCGGCGCGTATTCAGATGCTGCTGGCGGTACTGCAGCGCCGCGCCGGGCTGAACGTGGGCAAGCTCGACTGCTACGTCTCCACGGTGGGCGGCGCAAAAATTGCCGAGCCCGCCGCCGACCTGGCGTGCGTCATGGCCCTTGCCTCGGCGGCGCAAAATAAGCCGCTACCGCGCAAACTCGCGGTCTTCGGCGAGGTCGGCCTGGCGGGTGAGGTGCGCGCCGTTCCGGGCATCCGCCAGCGCATTGCGGAGGTGGGCCGCCTGGGCTTCACGCACGTGCTGGTGCCCGCCTCCCCGACCGGCGTGGGGGACGTGCCCGAGGGGGTCACCGTGCGTGAGGTAACCACCCTGGGCGAGGCGCTGGCACTACTCTTCCCGCAGAAGTAGCCGCCCGCGCATCAACAGCATAGAGATAGCGGAGGAGGGGGCTCCCGGCTGACGTGAAGGTCACCGGGAGCCCCCTCCGCTGTGTCTTGACGGTCGCCACTGACCCCGCTAGAACCCCGCTAGGAGGAGCGGCTCTCCTCCTCGTTCTCGTGCAACATGATGTTGATCGAGCGGGTGTGGAGCTTGTTCGTGCGGTGGGTGTTCACCGCGCTATCGGTCACGTCGTCAACCACCATGGAGTCATCCATGTCAGCGTCAACAATCGGGATTACCGAGGTACGCGGTGCATGTTTGGTGACCGCCTCACCCAGGGGCACCAGAACCGCCACGGCGTCCTGGTGGGACATACCGGTTGCCTCCATAAAGTCGACCACGATCAGGCGGAGCATCAGCACGAGCGACTCGCCCTCAAAGGTCGCCACACCCATTGTGCGCGGCTCGAGGGTGCCGGCAAGCTTAATCATGCGCTCGCGTGCCTCCATCATGTAGTGCTCGCGTTCGCCCTCCGTCGGGGCAGACATGCCCAAGCCGAGGCTCTGCGCCGCCACCGACAGCTCGGTCAGCGCGTCACTGAGTGAAAGCTGCGCGGCGGTGCGTAGCTGCACGTGGTGAATCGTGGACGCCATACGGCGGTTGAGCACACGGTCGTTACGGATCGCCAAATCCACCGCGGCGAGGGTCTTTGCCATGCGCGCCAGCTCGCCCTTGCTCTTGCGGCTATTCCAGGACAGCTCATTCATACCCTGCGCGGTGATCAGGTCGCCTCGGCACGCATCATACAGCGGTTGCAGGGCGCGTGCATCAAGCAGGCTCTGGTACGCCTTGTTGTAGTCGTAGTAGCGGATTGCTTCGGAGGAAAGCTGGAAAACCTTCGCGAACGCATCCATGAGAGCCTGCGCGCGGGCACGCGGGTTCTTACGCGGGTCGCGTGGCATCAGGTACATGGCGAGGAACGCAAAGGCGCCACCAACGATACCGTCGAAACTGCGGGTAAACGCATCGTCAGGTACGGGCAGCAGCAACGTGAAACAGGCCTGGAAGCTGAGCTGAATCGTAAAAATAATGCCCTTATCAATAAATCGGGCAATAATCACGGTCAAGAAAAGCACCACTGCCGCCTGCCAGGTGCCGTGACCGAGCAGAATCAGCAGAAGGTCGCCAATGAGAATGCCGAGGGTCACGCCGAAGGACACCTCAAGGATTCGGCGGGAATGCTTAGCACCGCTTACATAGCCGAGGGATACGAGGGCGGCAACCGGCGCGAAAATGGGTTCCTGGTGGCCCAGGATGTGCTCAGCGAAAAGCCAAGCGCCCATAGACGCCGCAACAATCTGCACAGACTGAAAGAAGTCAGCCCGGACTCGGTGAATACCCTCATGGACGAACTGCCGGGTGTTCTGTTCAGTAGTGCGTAGAATCTCTGCGAAGCGTGCCATGAGCACCATCATACCGGCGCGTGTGCTCTGTACAAGGGGGTAGGGGAGTGTTGGGTGCAAGTGTGAGAGACCCCGCGCCCCGTACCCGCCCTATACCCGCTCCGAAGCCGCGTTTTTCGCGGAAACCTAGCTCCAAAACCGCTGCTCTAGCTCCGTTACGCAGCCTGGCCCCCGTTATGCAACCTAGCCGCGGAGGCGGCGCGCCACCCTCGCCAGCAGGCCCGGATTCGTCTCGGCGGGCGCTTCAGAAGATGACTCAGACTCAACGGCGACAGGATGCGTTTCTTCGGCGCCGTGTGCCCCGTGAACACCGTGCGCGCTGTACCCGCCACCGATTGCGCGGGCACGTTCGAGCTGCCGGCGGTGCTCAGCATCCCAGGAGTGCGCCCGGTCAGACATCGCCCACTCGAAACCCGCGGTGAGGGAGGTTTCGGTAAAGAGATCGCGTGCGGCGCGGACGGTTGCACCCAGCGGCTCGGGGAGAGCCGGGGTTTGCTCTGCGGCAGGGAAAGGCGCGGGGGCTTCTGAACCGCCGAGAGTTTCTGCATTGCCGCGAGTTTCTGCACCGGAGGCAAAAATCTGCGCAAGCAGGTAGGCACGCTCGGCTCGCAGAGCCTCCAGCAGTTCGGTGCGACGTACATCCGATGCCACCGCCGCATGTCGTAGAGCGGCGGCAACCATCAGCTCGGGAACGCCACCGGCGAGCATGCCCAGCGGCAGGGTGAACTCGCCCAGCCCGTACAGGTTCAGGGCGCCGCCCACGCGCATCTGCGTGAAGGCATCTGGCACGAGGGCGAGCACGGGAATACCCGCCGCGGCGGAGAACACCGCCGGGTGGTAGCGGCTGGTCAGCGTGAACGCCGCGCCACGGTGCACGGTGACGCTCTGGTCGGTGTGCAGAATCGGCAGCAGGGTTGCCGGAGTGGAGGGGCTGAGCTGCTCAGCGATGCGCTGATGCACCTGAATATCGCCGCTTTCGGGGTTCTGTGGGTCGCCAAAATGGCTCAGGAACACGAGGGCGTAGCCGTGCTCGCGCCACATGCTATCGAGCAGACGCGCGATCTGCTGCGCCTGCTGTTCGGTGCACTCGTTGACGGTCACGCAGACGTAGTGCTCCGGTAGCTCATCCAGTGCCTGACCTGCGGAAATACCCTCCACATAGTGCAGGGTACGCGCCGGGGAAGCCACCGAGTAGTCGGTGGCATCGTCCACGCTCAGGCGCGCGTCAATACCCCGCTCACGGCACCAAGCGAGGGAAGAACGTTCGCGCACCGTCACCGAACGGGCGGCGCGCAGCATGCGCTCGAGAACCTGCGCATCCTCGGGGTTCAGGACCGGGCCCAGAGACTGGCCGGTCACGTACACGGGCACGCCCGCATGCTCGGCGGCACGTACCGCAGCGGCGCGCTCATAGAGGAGCCAACCGAAGCGGGAGTTGAGGTTGCCGCCGCCCGAGATGACGACCGCATCCATGGCGGCGATAGCGTCCGCGAATTCCACCATGCGCTCAACGGTCTGCTCCAGCGGATGCAGCACCTCGGGCAGCGCCTGCACCTGCGGTAGCGCCACCAGCTCGGTGACGGAGGGGCGTTCCCGGTCGGCGTGCAGCTCCACCAGGATGCACTCGAGCGCCGCAAGGGTCAGCTCGCGTTCAGCCGGTGCCCAGGGGAAAAGGAGAAACGGCAGGTACTCGTAGGGTGCGCCCGCCTCATGATGTGCCGCCTCATGAATCACTGCTTCATGATTTACCGCCGCGCCGATATAGCGCGCCGAATGGCCCACGTCGCGGGTCATGAGGGTGACCGCCGCGCCGCCTTCGGAAAGCGCCTGAGCGCTCGCAATGGTCATTGCCTCGTCGCCTACGTGGTAGGTGTGCTGGCCGATATCGCCGATGACGAGCACGCGCGGTGCTTCAGTAACGGGCAGTGCTGTAGAAGAATGATTGTTCACTGTCACGCCTTATGCGCCCTTCTCGCCGGTAGAACCATCCTCAGTACCGCGACGAGCCTGAGAACGCTGGCTGAGGGAACGCTTCGCCAAGGAACGCAGCGCGCGGCCCGGGGTGCGCAGGTGCTTGAGAACCCGCAGACGCTCCTCAATAGCCTGCTGGCGGTTCTCAATAGCCTGCTGACGGGCCTCGATACGTTCCAGGCGGCTCTCAATAGAGCGCAGAATGTCCAGGGATTCGCGGGTCAGATCGTGCCCGTCAATCACGCGGCGCTCCAGGTCAGCTGCCAAATGCGCCTGATACAGGTACGCACCCGGTCGGGCGCCCGCCTGCAAATCCTCGCGGATAGCGCGGGCACGCACCAGCGAATCGAAGCGGGCATGATCAGCCTGACGCTTCACGCTATTCGCCTCGGCACCTTCTGCGTCGGGGCGTAGCGACCAGTACGCCAGCGGCTCATCCACCAGCAGAATATCCGCCACAGAGGCGGCACGCATGTTGAACTCCCAGTCGCCGACCACCGGCAGGGACTCGTCGTAGAAACCGACCAGCTCGTGCAGGCTGCGGCGGTAGAGAATACCGATCGGCACGGCACGGTTCGTGCGGAAGAGGAACTGCAAACCCATGCCGGGCAAGCCGTCGTGGAAAATACGTTCCTCGTACACCTCGAACTCGCCGTCGGCGTTCTCACGTTCGTACCGCTCCACAACGCGGGTGGTGCACATGAACGCGCCGCTCTCTTCCAGCGCCGCGACGGTGCGTTCCAGGAACTCGGGTGCCCACAGGTCGTCGTCATCGTGAATCGCCACGTACTCGGAGGTGGTTGCCGCCAAACCGGCGTTGGATGCCGCCTCCATGTTGTCGCCGGCGGTGGTCAGTAGCTGCACACGGCTGGAATCCTGCGCGTTAGAACTCAGCGGAGAAGCCTCAATGACGGCGCGGGTTGCCTGTTCGTCGCCTCCGTCGTTAATCACGCAGACCGTGTAGTCGGTGAAGGTCTGCTGCGCAATGTTCTCCAGCGCGCGGCTCAAGAAGCGGGGGCGGCCCTTCGTGCGGACCAGAATAGCTACGGTAGGGGAAGACATAACCACAATCAGTCGAGGGTGAATGGGCCCGTGCCAGCCCAGGAACTCAACCCATTATGAAGGTGTGCACTGTTCAGACTCAACCCACCGCCCGGCTAACCCGCAACAGCGTGCACACAGGGGCACGAGCCGCCCCTAAAAACTAGCTGATGGACTGTAGTGCCACCATCGCCAGCACACCGAGCACAAAACACGCCGGAATGGTGACCAGCCACACCAGAAGAATCTGCAGAACAATCCTGGACTTCAACGCGTTAAAACGCTGGTTTACGCCCGCGCCGAGCGCCGATGCAGTCGCCAGGTGCGAGGAGGAGAACGGCACCTGCAGCAGGAAGTAGCCGAGCACCTGAACCACCGCGGTCGTGCCCTGAGCGACCGCGCCACGGAACGGGTCTAGGCGGACCATCTTGTAGGCGAAGGTGTAGCCGATGCGGCGGCCACCGGTCAGCGTACCGGCACCCAGGCTGAGGGCAATAATGAGGGTGCCCAGCAGCATCCCGCCCCAGGTGAGGGATTGAATCAGCGCCGGATCCATGATGCGTTCGCTCAGCAGCGCCCACAGCAGCAGGTACAGGTAACCGGTCTGCAGGCCGTGTAGCAGCGAAATCGCGGAGGCAGACACCGCCAGCACCTCGCGGGCGCGCTGATTCACCAGGCGCGGGTTATGCCCCACCACGAGGCGGTAGAACGGCACCACCATCAGCCAGGACAGCAGAAAAATGAGCGGCGGTAGGTAGAAGAGCGGCAGCAGGGTCGCACCAAAAATATGCGGCAGGAACGCGAGGGAACCGAAGCCTTCAGCGACGCTGTCACTCCTCGTCTGGGTCCACCAGCTCACACCGGCGAGGGCACCGACCAGCGCGTGAGTTGAGGAGGACGGCAACCGCAGGAACCAGGTGAGCACACCCCAAATAGCGCAGACGAGCAGCGCCGCAACAATGCCGTTCAGGCCGGTGGTACCCTCCGGGGCACTCACCCACGAGGCGGAATACTCACCGAGTAGCAGGAATGCACCAACCACACCGAGCACGTTGAAGAGCGCGGCAAGGTACAGGGCGGAGCGCTCGCCGAGGGCGCGGGTACGCACCGGAACAGCGACGGCGTTTGAGGCGTCGTGCACACCGGTAACGTATACCGCAGCAATGAAGGCGCAGCAGGCTAGAAGACCCAGGAACATTAGGATTCCTGAACGATAATGCGGCCGATCTCGGCAGACACATCACGCATAGCGTTGGAGGCGGCGGTCAGCTGCGCCAGGAAGGTGGCGTAGCGACGGTACCGTTCGGGGGTGTAGCGTTCGGCAATGTACGCGTCGTACTCTTCGGCGGTGCGTAGCGCCTGGCGGGAGATGCGCAGCATGTCCATCCAGTAGTTGTCGAGGCCGCGAATATCGGCGAGTTTGGGGATGACGGCGGCGGTCAGCACCGCCTGACGCTGAATAATGTCCAGGATTGAGGTGATGTGCGTGGCGAAGCCGTCAATGCTGTGCAGGGACAGCACGTGCGCGGCGCTGGTGAGCTTCTCAACGGCGTTGGTGAGCTTGCGTGCCAGCGTGTACAGGTCTTCACGCGGAATCGGCGGGGAGAAGGAGCTGCGCACCTCGGTGAGGGTGCGGAACAGCAGGTTCGTGGAGTCCGCCTCGTGGGTGAGCATGCGTTCGAAGAGTTCGGGGTACTCCGCAACGGGGGAGCCGACCATTTCTGAGAGCAACGCGGCAGCCTCACCGACCTGCGCTGAAATTTCAGCGAGGGAGGCGAGGGATTCGTTGGCGTGGGGGAAAAGTCGGTGCAGCATAGTTCCCAGTCTAACCAGTATTGGGTGGTGCGGGTGCGCACAGCCCGTGCATATCTCATGAGCGCTCGAGCTTCAGACACAACTGCGTCGGGCTGGCGGCGGCTTCTAGACGGGGTTTTAAGCAAAAAACGGTGGGGGTCGATTTCTCGACCCCCACCGGAACGTTTAGGGATGTCGGGTTGGGAGCGCCTCTCGGCGGAAGGCCGCTCGAAGCGGCTAAAGATTTGGAGCCCGGGGCTACCTATTAGCAACCCGACATCTTGTAATTATTATCCACCCGCACCCGGCGCAGAGTCAATTAGAAACAGGCTTTTCACGCCTTTGCGGCCCAATGTGGAACCTGTGCCAATTCGCGGCACGAACCCGTATTTTTAGGCGCCCAAACGTTGCAGAAGACTAAAATGCTTCGAGGCTGGTCTGCGATTTTTCCTGCACAGAACCAGCCCCCGAGCCCCCATTAACCTGCTGACTAGCCTCAACGGCGCGCAGCTGGGCGGCGACCGCCTCCAAATCGTGCGCAATCTGCTCCATCTGCTGAGCCTGACGCGGCAGACGAGCACGACGCTCCACCGCCTCACGCTTCACCTCGTGGCTACCCGGAACCGCACCATCCTGCCCGGCAGAGCGCGCATAATCGGTGCGAATACCCAACGCCACCACGTGCGCAAACGCCGCGCAACGTTCCATCGCAATATCCGTATCGCCGGTGTACAGGCCTGCCAGAATCTTATCAATCGTGCGGACCACCTCCTCGGCACTCGGCAGGTCGGGAACACCCGCCACCACGTGCGAACGGTAATCCTCCGCCATGCCCAGCTCAAAAGCACGGCTCACCCCGCGTGGTGAACGATGCACCACGTCCCGCAG
Source organism: Rothia sp. HMSC075F09 (assembly GCF_001810515.1). Classification (NCBI taxonomy): domain Bacteria; kingdom Bacillati; phylum Actinomycetota; class Actinomycetes; order Micrococcales; family Micrococcaceae; genus Rothia; species Rothia sp. HMSC075F09. The sequence goes on along the minus strand of NZ_KV801776.1, from coordinate 116,003 downwards.
CCAGTACATACGCCACAGCGCACCCGGCAGGGAGTGGGCGCTTGCGTGCGACCAGAGTTCGGCGAGCATTTCAATACCGTAGTCGTCGGTGAAGCTGACAAGTCGCTCGGTTGTCTGCTCGTCGGTGCCGCGTCCGCGCATCAGCAGGATGCGTGCGGAGGCGTGTGCCGCCTCTTCGCGTGCGGCGGGGTCCATGCCGCCTTCGTGGCGTTCAAATTTTTCGGCGGAGTAAAGGACGGGGCGGTGGTGGGTGCGGTGTCGGGTGCGCCCGGAGGCGCCGGTTGATGCTGCGGGTGTAGACATAGGATTTCCTAGTGTACCGTTCATTGGCTGGGAGCCGGTAGTGTATAGTATTTCTATCTGCACACTTTCAGTTTTGTGTGGATAGGAGCGCCTTTAGCTCAGTCGGTAGAGCTACGGACTTTTAATCCGCAGGTCGTGGGTTCGAGCCCCACAGGGCGCACTAGCCGACCCGTCGCCTCCCGCATTGCGGGGGTCGGCGGGTTTTTGCGTCTTCACCCTCATGCGCGTGGTCTTACCTCGTGCCTATCCCGTGTGGTGGGGCGTGTCCTGCCGGGTTCGCCTGGCAGTTTTGATTTGTGTACGTTGACCCGAAAAGATGAGGAAACCCGTGAGCGTCACCATTAAGAACCCCGAAGAGATCACGATTCTTGCCACTGGCGGCACGATTGATAAGTTCTATTCGGTGGCGGGCACCATGGATATTGGTGAGCCTGCCGCTAAGGACCTGCTGGACCGCGTGATTACCGATATCCGTTTTGATATTCGCCCGCTGATTGGCAAGGACAGCCTGGACATGACCGATGAGGATCGTGCCGAGCTGACCGAGGCGCTGAACGCTGTCACTAACGACCAGGTGCTCATCACTCACGGTACTGACACCATGCCGGAGACTGCCCGCTACCTGGTGGAGCACGCCGACCTGGGCGATAAGGTTGTGGTGCTGACCGGTGCGATGCAGCCCGCCGTGATGGCTCGTTCGGATGCCGGTTTCAACCTGGGTGCCGCTATTGCCGCCCTGAACCTGCTGGAGCCGGGCGTGTACATCAGCATGAGCGGTCGTATTTTCCCTGCTGAGAGCGTGCGTAAGGACCGTTCCCGCGGCATTTTTGAGGGCTAAGATGGCTGATTCTTCTGCTTGTATGCTGCGGGGTGAACCGGTTTCTGCCGCCGAGCTTGCGCCGGTGGAGGGCTCCTCGGATCTTGTGCCGCAGGAGCATATGTCCCAGGGGCATATGTCACAAGCGCAGCTGATGCAGTTGCAGGCGATGGAGGAGCTGGAGCAGCAGGCTGACGAGTTCTGGAATGTCACCAGTGATTACCCGCTGCCGGCTAAGAACCTGTACCTGGTGCGTGTGCTGCTGCTGGTCGTACCCTCGCTGATTACTGTTTATTACTTCATCCGCGTCACGCTTTTCCCGATTGGTGCGGTGCCGCTGGTTTACCTGGTGATGCACATGTGGGTTGCCATGATTTACCGGGCGAACCGTTCGGTGAAGTTGGTGTTGCTGGCGAATGCGGCATCCGGGGTCGCGGCGGCCATTATGACGGCGTTCTTTGCCTATGCGCTTGTGACGGTGCAGGGCCCGCAGACGCTGCTGGACCGTGTGGGCGTGTTCTATACGGTGAGCCTGCTGACGGTCATGGCGTCGTTCGCGTTGGAGGTTCTGTTCTCGCTGTTCTATAGTTTGGCGGTTCGTAGGAGCTTGCGTCTGACGCAGAAGAAGCAAGAGGAAGAACAGCGGAACGCAGAACAGCAGCATGCAGAGGACCCGAACGCGGAGGCTTCGCGTGTAGCGGAGCAGAGCTAACGCACACCGACGGGCGGGCGAATCCCCGCGCATCCGCGCCTCTGCCGGGTGATGCCTGAGGGGTGTTGATGGGGTGATAAGTGGCGGTGTGACACGCTCTCAACGATGCCCAGCCACTGCTCAGATTCCCTTAAAGTACGCGTGATACGGTAGAGACAGAAACACGACCCGCACCTGCCAGGAGGCCACTCATGGGCGCTACACACCTGAACACAGATGCCGCTTCATCCGCAGAACACCCGGATGAAGATATCAGTATGCAGACCCGCTTTCAGGCGCCTATCCGTCACGTGACTCCTGCTACGCCGGAGGTGTCCGTTCCGCTGAACGTGCCGCCGGTGGTGACTGGTTCGCATCCGGTTATTTCGGCGACTTCTACCGTCATCATTCAGGATGGTACGAACCCTCCGATTGTGGTGCGTACACACCCGACGGGTCCTCTACCGCCGTTCCCGGGGCAGGGTCAGGTTCCCGCTTTTCTGCGCACCTATACCGCTGATGAGGTGAAGGAGCGCAAGCAGAAGCTCAAGAAGAACCTGCTGGTCCGCGCGGTTATCCTGTGTATTTTGACTCTGGTTGAAGGCCTCATTATCTCCCAGTACACGCAGCCGTTGGCGATTTGCTTTGGTTTTGTGGCGGCGCTTTACCTGGTGGTTCAGATGTGGCCGCTGATGCGCCCGCCCAAAGACTCGGCGGATGCCTCCGTATATAGCGTTTGGGCTATCTGCTCCCTGATCGGGTATGTTGCCGTGGGGCTGGTGCTTTCACCGATTACGTTCCTGCTGCTGATGCTCGACTGGGCTGGAGTTTCGATGGGGCTTGACCCCCTGCTGATACTTGTTGTCTTGGGCTTGGTCTGGTTGAGCGAGGTCGGTTTATCGTTGCTGACCATTTACCGCTTCAATAACTTGCGGATTGCGATGGCGAATCAGGCAGATTCTCCGTTGCTACCTGACAGTATTTCCGCGACGGTTGACCCGTCCACTTCTGCCTAAAGTTTTGAGGCGGCGCGGCAGACAAACGCTGCGCCGCCACCCACACACCACACACTCGCTCATACATCTTCCGCACACTATCAGCCGACATCCGAAAGATTCCGCTATGTCCGCCGTCGAGTCCTCTCCGCCATCCACTCCGAACACCACGCATCCTACGAAGCCTGCCACTCCGACTCTCGTGTCGGTGGCGGGTTGGGTTCTGCTCGCTATTGCCGTGGGCTGGCTGGTGCTGATCGGGTACACGGGTGTCACGTATGCGACGACGCAGCTGTCGCATTTTTCGACTTGGCGCGCCCAGTCGCTGGTGGAGGCGCAGGCGTACTATCCGGTGCTTTTCCTGATGGTCAGCGCGTTCGGTAACGTGACCCTGCACGGTTTCTGCACTGTGGCGTACCTGCGTGGTTACCGTTGGGCGGCGCTGGTGCTGTCGGTGGCGTTGGCGCTGGGTGTGTTGGCATCCCTGCTGATTATGCTGGCAGTCGCGGCTCTTCTGGGTACGTTGAATGGTGCGCCGAGCCAGGATGTTGAGCTGCTGCTCAGTAGCGCCTCCCCGCTGTACACGCCGGTATATATTGCTGCACCGTACATGCTGGTGTGTGTGGTCGCGTTGGCGTTGGTGTGGTCGCGTCAGTCGCGTTCGTACATGGAAGCGCGCCGTGATTGGCGCCTGCGCCGCAGCGAGGACTACCTGATTTAGCCTCATTTCTGGCCGCGGGCACTGTGAGACACAGGTCAGCGGCTCACCGATAATTTTATTCACCCAACCACAGTTAGGATGACTCGTGCACCCTACTTCCGAACCTGCGCACGAATCCTCATCGCAGACTAGCCCCGGCGCCGCCAAGCGCACATATGATGAGCGGGCGGCGTTTGAAGAGGCGAAAAGAAACCTTGGCATAGTTGGCGATAGGGAACAGGAATTTAACCGGGGACTGGAGCTTCTTGGTAAAGCCTATTCCATCGCGATGATGCTCATTCTGGTGTATTTCCTCCTGGATGCGTACCAGATTATCGTTACCGCGGGCCGGAGTGTGAACATCGGCTCGTTCCTTAGCTATGCCCTGCCGAAGGTTCTGTCTGACGCTGTCTTGGTGGTGCCGTTCCTCTGGTTCGTTCTGGACTATACCAAGTCAGGGTACGTTAATCCGCGCCGCCTGCTGATGCTGTACCTTCTGCTGTGTTCCTTGAGCGGTGTGCTCTCTTTTGCGGGTGTCTTTGGTCTGGCTCAGGTGCTTTTCCCCGCGTTTACCGCACTGGATCCGGTGTCGCATCCTGCCGCTGCTTCGTCTATGGTGTCGCAGGCTCTGGTCGGGGTGATTACGGCGGGTAGCGCCGTTCTCCTGTTTTTGCTGACTCGCCCGGCTGTGGGCGTGGTCCCGAGCCCCGCGGCGATTCGGGAGCAGATGCAGATCATCAAGGACAGCATGGCGGATGATGAGGAAGAGCCGACCCGTGAGGATGTTCTTCGTCAGCTTGAGAAGGAAGAAGGCCCGGTCAAGGACTCTACCGAGCAGCTGTTGCGTGAGCTTTCTGCCGATTATGCGCTCTCGAATGATCCGGTGGAGAAGAACCGCCTGCTGGCTGAGATACAGCAGATTCAGCGCGCCCAGAAGACGGGTGTAAAGCCTAACTTCGGAGGCACGTCTGGCGGGTCGGCTAAGCCCCAACAGGAAGCGCACGAGGGTGCGGAGGCGACCGCCGCCTCCACCGCGCCTGCCGCGCCTGAGGTGGTGCTCCCGCCCCGCCCGAAGACGCTGCGCGGCGTCATGTGGCTCGCTACAGCCATTATTATTCTGTCCGCAATCCAACGTATCTATGTATCTATCCATAACGAGGTGCCAGATCGCGTTATGGAAAATATGCCGGGCATCATCATTTCAGGCATATTCGCTACCTTCATCTTCTCTCTCGTACCGATTTTCGTCCTCCGCCGACTGTTGAAGGGCCGTAGAGGGGCGTACTTCCTCACCCTCTTCGGTAGCGCTTTTGCAGTTTTTGTTGGGGCGCTGAGTTTGCAATCTTTCATCTCGGCTGATTATTTCTCCAGGCTGGCGGATGAATCGTTAACGTCACGGCCCAGAGACTACGTAGTTTCCATTGTGGTGAGTGACATTATGGGAGCTTTTCTCACGGCTTTCTATCTGGTGATTGTTGTGTTGCTCCTGAGCCGTTCCACCAGGATGTACGTGGCTACTGCGCGGTTGGCGCGTCTGAATGCACGCGAACAGGTGAACGCCGATGACGGTTGGATTGTTGTGCATCAGGACGCAGAAACGCGTGCTCACCTAGAAGAAGAACAGACGCGTTGGGAAGAGAAGGAAGCTAACCGACGGGCTGAAGAAGCAGTCGCTCAGCAGTACAAGAGGACCCGCCGTACGAATGCGCGGAAGAACTCCCGCAACGAACAGCGCGGCTACAAGGATACTTCCGTGTACACCGAGGAAGGTTACCGCCTCAACTAGGGCGGTTGCTTACTCTTTGAAAGACTCTTCTGCCCCCTGCCCCGTGCTACGGCGCGCGGGGCGGGGTGCGAAGAGAAGAAAGGAACAATGATGTCAGAACGTACCCCAAAGCAACCGCTCAACGACCCGGAGTACACGGTTCCCGAGTACAGCGTGCTACTGCCCTCTAACGAGGCAGAAAATAGCACGGCAGAGGGCGATGCCGTCTCCAGCAACGTAATTTCCGGTAATGTCGCAGACACTAGCGCGGCGGAGGATAACGCGCCCGGCGGCAGCACCTCCGAGCACGCCAGCACCCCCGAGCAAACCACTACTGGCTACCGGAAGGCGACCGCCGGCTACACTGCCGCTTCCGAGCAGGTAATTCCGGAGCGCCCGAAGGCTATGCGTAGCGTCATGTGGTGCGCTGCCGCCATTATCGTGCTGGGGCCCCTGAGTAATTTTCTGCTGCCGATTCTAAGCTGGTCATATATCGATTTTGAGACAGTGGTGAGTGTTCTCTTCTCTGCCCTGGTGGTTACCCTCATCCTCTCCGCCATCCCGATTTTTATTCTCTGGAAGATCTGGGATGGCCGCGAGTGGGCGCGCGTACTTACCATCATCTACTGCGCTCTCGCGGCTGCTAGCGGTGTGCTTATTCTTGCGGATAATTTCTCGGAGTTAAGCTCTAGAGCGGCTGCGGCGTCCAGCCTGGGGCGTGTCGCGAGCGGCATTTTTACTCTTGTTCTTTACCTCCTGATGATTGTGCTGCTGACTCGTGCTCCTATTAGGGTGTACACACAAATCGTTAGCGGGGCACGTGCGCTAGAACGCCAGCAGATGATGTCTGAGACGAGACAGGCTGCCGGTCAGGTGCCGGCGGAACTTCGAGAGATTTTCGCTGATGATGAGGATGACGAACGCACCTCATCAGGGGGAAACACCCCTCGACCCCCGCACCGTAGTGCGGGATGGGGAACGTAGAAAGGCGCAACAACGTCAGGAGTTCCGAGGCTAGCCCTCGGAATGGTGCACGTGGTTACTCGGATACCTCTGAATACGCTGAGAAAGGGTACCGCCTTCCTGGGGCGAGGCGCGCCTCCTTATATCCTTGGGGTAAGACTCTTTAACGCCCGCTCCGTGCACTGTAGCGCGGGGTGGGTGCCAGGGGAGAAAGGAACGACGATGTCAGAACGTACCCCGAAGCAGCCCTTGAATAATCCGGAGTACACGGTTCCCGAGTACAGTGTTTTGCTACCGTCCAATGAGCCTGAAAGTAGCACGGTAGAGGGTGACGGCACATCCAACAACACCGCCACCAACAACGCCGCCCCCACCGGTGCGGTAGACAATAACGCGGCAGAGGATAACGCACCCAGCAACGGCGCTCCCGAGCATGCCACTACCGGCTACCGGGACGCGACCGCCGGTTACGTTGCCGCCTCCGAACATGCGGGGCGGGTACGCCCGAAGGCTCTGCACAGTGCTAAGTGGTGCACCGCCGCGATTATTATTCTGTCGCTTTTCAGTACTATCCAATTCTTCCTGCTCTACGGTAAACCAATCGCCGGTGTGGTGACGCTACCTGAGCTTATCGTGCGTATGCTGGGGTACCCTCTCATCTTTGTTCTTATCCAGATTTTCCTCTTCTGGATGACCTGGAAAGGACACAGATGGGCGCACATACTTACCCTCATGTACAGCGCCTACGAGGTCTTGAGCCGCATGTTTGTGTATGTGGAAGATTTCCTCATAGACTCCAGCTATCTCGCCTTGTTGATGGACGAGTTGCAGTCCCGCGACTCTGCAGATTTTGCGGTCACTCTTCTCATAGATACTGCGATTGGTGTCTTCATTACTGTCCTCTACATCCGGAATATTGTGTTGCTGACCCGTCCATCTGTGTGGGCGTACACGGCTACCGGCAGAACGTCGCATAGTCAGGTGGTTGATCAGAATCCACAGGCACCTAACACGAACTTCAATGAAGGCGGGAACCGCCTCAACTAGGATGTTTGCCTCAAACGGCGCCACTATCACCAAAAGGCTCAGAGCGTGAAAAGGGTGGGGATACCAAACGGTATCCCCACCCTTTCTCATCCCCGGCTCAGCAGCCGAGAAGGACTCACGTATTACTCAGCAGATTCCTGCTTCGCCTTCGAACGGCCACGCAGGTACTCGATAATAACCGGCACCACAGAAACCGCCACAATAATCACAGCAATGTACTCAATGTTGTTGTGCACGAACGGGATACCGCCCAGCAGCACACCCGCCAGACCAATCGAACCAATCCACGCAACCGCACCAACAACATTCCACAGGTGGAACTTCTTACGGTCGTACGAAGAAATACCAGCCGCAAGAGACACAAAAGTACGAACAATCGGCACGAAACGACCCAGAACCAGAGCCAAACTACCGCGCTTCTGGAAGAACTCCTCAGTAGTGTGCAGGTTCTTGGTGCTCAGAATCTTCGCGTCATCCTTGAAGATCTTACGGCCGTAACGGGCACCAATCTGGTAGCCAACCTCAGCGCCAGCAATAGCAACCAGCACCAGGACCGGGAACGCAACCCACAGGGACAGGCCCATCTGCTCATGTAGCATACCCAGAGCAAAAATCAGGGAGTCACCCGGCAGAACAGGGAAAAGAACACCGGACTCAATAAATACGATAATTGCCGAAACAACCAGAACCCAGGGGCCGGTATCGAGCAGGAACTGCTCAAGGTCGAGGCCCAAGAGCGCAACCGGAAGATGCGCCAAAGCGGTGGCAAGAAAAGTCATGAAAAATCCTGAACTGTGAGTGGACCGCACACACGGATCGGCGGCGGAGTAACACCAGCATAGAAAGCGTACCTATGGTGAACATTGTGCAAAACTATGCGGAGGCTGTGTATTACTGGCACAATTCTACCGGCATTTACGCCGGACGCACGGGTGAGCGAGGCGTAAATCTCCTCGCCCGCATGGCGAAACAACCTGAGGTGACGCGGCGCTCGCGTGCCTCCCCAAGAAATGACCATCCGCAGAGCCGGGCGATACCGGGTGTGACATGATGGAAAGAGAGCACGGCGCGTCGCGGCGTAGCGATTGACCCAACCACCCACCGTTGGAGAGAACCATGAACCCCCAGCAGTCAGCTTCCAGCCCCGCGGACTCCCTGCGCACCGATTCCCTGCAGGCTGACCCTCTGCACGCTGAAGCCCGCGAAGTGTTGCGCCGCCTCACCGGTGTCGCTGATGCTGAGTTCCACGATGGCCAGTACGAGGCGATTCGCGCCCTCGTCGCCGACCGAGCCCGCACTGTGGTGGTGCAGCGTACCGGCTGGGGTAAGTCCGCCGTCTACTTCATCTCCTCCCTGCTGTTGCGTGCCCGCGGTATGGGCCCGGCGCTTATTGTCTCCCCACTGCTCTCCCTGATGCGTGATCAGGTTGAGGCAGCATCCCGCGCGGGGGTGCGCGCCGCCATGGTGAACTCCGCGAACGTCACCGAATGGGATGAAATCCGCACCCACCTTGAAGCTAACGAGCTCGACGTGCTCCTGGTGGGCCCCGAACGCCTCAATAACCCGGCGTTCCGCGAGCAGTGGCTACCGTACCTGCTGCCGCGCCTGGGCCTGCTCGTTATTGATGAGGCGCACTGTATTTCTGACTGGGGCCATGATTTCCGCCCCGATTACCGCCGTATTGGTTCGCTCATTAAGTCTCTGCCGGTGGGTGTGCCGGTGCTGGCGACTACCGCGACCGCGAATGACCGCGTTAGCCGCGATATCGCTGAACAGCTCAGCACTGATACCACCGCACCCGTGCATGTGCTACGCGGTCCGCTGTCCCGCGAGTCCCTGCGCCTGGGTGTTCTGACCCTGCCTGATGAGGCGCAACGCATCGGTTGGCTGCTTACGCACCTGAACAGCCTGCCCGGTTCGGGCATTATCTACACGTTGACTGTCTCTGCGGCAGAAGATACCGCAAATGCTCTGCGTGCCAGCGGCTACGAAGTGCTCGCCTACACCGGCAAAACTGATCCGGATGAGCGGCTGGTTGCAGAGCAGGCACTCAAGGAAAACAGGGTGAAGGCTCTTGTGGCGACGAGTGCCCTCGGTATGGGTTTTGATAAGCCTGATTTGGGTTTTGTTGTGCACCTGGGTGCGCCGTCGTCTGCGGTGAGCTACTACCAGCAGATTGGCCGCGCCGGACGAGGTGCCGTCAATGCTGATGTTCTGCTCCTGCCCGGTCGTGAAGACCGCGCCATTTGGGAGTATTTTGCGACCGCCTCCATGCCTAACGAGGAACAGGCGCTGGCGGTGCTGGATGTCCTCGCCCAGTCCCCGGAGGGGTTGAGTATTACCGCGTTGGAGGCGCGCGTTCAGCTGCGCCGCTCCACCCTGGAGCTTCTGCTGAAGGTGCTGGACGTTGAGGGTGCCGCCGTGAAGGAAGGCAACTATTGGCGTCGAACCTCTTTGCCGTGGCAGTACGATAGTGCCCGTTACGCGGCGGTGGCGCAGGCGCGTGTGGTGGAGCAGAACGCCATGCTCGAGTATGAACGCACTAGCCAGTGCCGTATGCTTTTCCTGGCTCAGCAGCTTGATGATGCTTCCGCGACTGCTTGCGGTCGTTGCGATGTGTGCGCGGGCCCCTGGTACCCGGTTGAAGTTCCCGCTGAGGCGCAACAGGCGGCACAGAGTAGCTTCAATACGGTGGGCGTGCCCCTGCAGCCGCGCCGCATGTGGCCGAGCGGGCTGGATCAGCTGATGGGTGCGGATGCGCCGCGCGGTCGTTTGTCTAAGGACGAGCAGGCTGAATCCGGTTACGCTTTGGCGCGTCTGAGCGACATGGGGTACGGTACTCGTCTGCGTGAGCTTCTGGCGACGAATGAGCTGGGCGAGCCGGTTGATTCTGAGGTTCCTGCCGAGCTGGGTCGCGCTTGCGTGAAGGTGCTTGCTGCTTGGGAGTGGTCTGAGGCGGGTCGTCCGGTGGCGGTGTTGACTCTGCCTTCGCCGGTGCGTCCTCGTTTGGCTCAGTCCCTGGGTAGGGGATTGGCGTCGGTGGGTCGTCTGGTGGATTTGGGCTGGGTGTCTCTGGTGGGGGAGCCGCGTTTCTTTGGCGGTAATAGCGCGTTCCGTTGTGCGGATGTGCTGCGCTCGTACCGGGTGCCTGCAGAGGTTCTGGACTATGTGCGTGAGCATCGGTGCCCTGTTCTGCTGGTTTCTGATGTGGTGGATTCGCGGTGGGCGTTTACGGTTGTGGCGCGTGAGCTGCGGCTGGCAGGTGCTTCTGCGGTGTATCCTTTCTCTTTGGCTGCCACCCACTAGTTGCGCCCATTAGTGTTTATTTATTCCCCTGACGAGGTTGTATGTCATATTCGGAATATTCAAAATTGACGGTCACAGACGGTTCTTCCGCTGTGCTCAGCGATATTCCCGCTCGCCCCGAACACGGCGAGTGGATGGTCCGCGCCCTCGCCGAGGGTGCCGCCGCTGGTGAGCGTGGCGAGATCCCTATTGGTGCTGTGGTGGTGGATGAGCAGGGTGTCATTATTGGTTCGGCAGGCAATACCCGCGAGCGGGAGCATGACCCCAGTGCCCATGCGGAGGTGAACGCGATTCGTCAGGCGGCGGCGCATCGTGGTCAGTGGCGCCTGGACGGGTGCACGCTCGTGGTGACGGTTGAGCCGTGCCTGATGTGTGCTGGCACGATCCTGGCGTCGCGCGTTTCGACGGTGGTTTTTGGTGCCTGGGAGGAGAAGACGGGGGCTGCTGGCAGTCGTTACGATGTACTGCGTGACGGCAGGGTTGCTCCGGTTCCCGAGGTGTATGCGGGGGTGCGTGCTGATGAGTGTGCGCAGCTGATGGTGGACTTCTTTAAAGAACGCCGCCCCTAGGCCTCACCTCTAAAAGATAGTTTGTATAACGCGAAAAGCCGCGCAGAGATTGCGTGGCTTTTCGCGTTATTTGTACGAAAAACCCCATTTATTTGAAAAATACTTCAGAAATTTCAAAAATGGCCCATATTTTTTCATGAAAAGCCCACCACATCACACATAACCGGGTCTACCATATATAGGCATTGGAGCCTCCGCCTGCCTGCGCCTGACGTTCTACACCCCGCGTGGTGCCCGCGGATGACTCCCAGAAACTCACCCGAACCATCCATTCTCTGAGGGGATCTAACCGTGTTAAGCGTTGACAATATTTGGGCGAAAGGGCGCCACACTCCGCTTTTTGACCGCACCACCTTCTCAGTGGGTGAGGGTGAAGTCATTATTGTTCAGGCGGATAGCCAGTTGGAGCGTACCTCTCTCGCGTTGGCGCTGACTGGTCGCCTTCCCCTGTCCGGCGGCACGATTAGCTGGAGCGAAGGCGATGATGAGCCTCGCCCTATTTCGATGAAGCGTCTGCGTGCTCTCAGCAGCGTGGTGGACTCTCCTGATGTGACCGCTCCTGAGCAGCATATGCGCGTGCACGATTACGTGTCGGAGATGCTCTCCTATAACCTGCCGATTTTTGGTCGTTCCCGCGCGAGCCGCTGGCTGGCCGAGCGCGGTCTTGAGGACCTGGACGGCTTGTGGATGGACGAGATTAGCGGCGAGATGAACATTGAGCTGATGGCTGCTTTGGCGCAGCATAGCCCCTCTGACTTGCTGGTTTTTGATACTCCTTCCCGCCACCTGAACCATACGTACATGTGGCTTCCGTACCTGGAGGAGCTTGCCGCCGATGAGGACCACCCGCGCACGGTGGTGGCGATTGTGCCTCATATTTCTGAGTCTTGGCATGGTGCGCGTGCTGTGGTCGGTCGTGCCCCTGAGGAACAAGCCTCTGAGGAAAACGTGCCGGCTCCTGTTGAGGGCGAGATTGAACCCTCCAATGATTCCCCCGAACATGGCGAAAACGCTGAGAAGGAGTAAGAATGACTGTTCTGCGTGTGGCTCTTGTTGAGCTTAAGCGCCTGACCAGCGGTGTTTTGCCGGTTCTGGTGCTCATCGCGATGTCCTGTATTCCGCTGCTGTACGGCGCCCTGTACCTGTACGGCAACTGGGATGCTTACGGCCATGTGAATGGCATTGTGGGTGCCCTGGTGGTTGAGGATGAAGGCGCGACGGATTCTGAGGGTCAGCAGGTGAATACCGGTGCGGACGTGAAGAAGAACCTTCTAGACGCTGGCACGTTTGATTGGCGTCAGGTGCAGACTCGCACTGAGGCTGTTGAGGGCGTGGAGAACGGCACCTATGACTTTGCGATGGTGATTCCGAAGGACTTCTCCCGTAATTTGCAGAGTGCCGGTTCGTTCAAGCCTGATGCTGACGGTAAGACGGGCACTATTGATGCGCGTTCGGCGGGTATTGAGGTCATTACGAATGACGCGAACAACTATGTGCTGACGAATATTGTCACGAAGGCGGGCACTGCGGTGCGTGATTCGGTGGCTGAGAAGGTCGGTAATTCTACGGCGAATTCGCTGTTGGCTAGCTTCACGACTATTCATTCGAAGATGGGTGAGGCTGCTGATGGTGCGTCGAAGGTGAATAGCGGCACGGTGAAGCTGGCGGATGCTATCACTCAGCTGAAGGATGGCACCGCCACGGTGAATGATGGTGCTGTGAAGCTGAAGGATGGTACTTCTTCTCTGGCTGATGGTCAGTCCCAGTTGTTGGATGGTCAGAAGCAGTTGGCAGAGGGTGCCGCGAAGCTTGCTGATGGTGTGTCGACTTTGGATTCTGGCGCGGCGAAGCTGGATTCTGGCGCGGCGAAGCTTGCCGATGGTGCGTCGGGTTTGAAGGATGGTTCGTCGACGTTGGCTTCGGCGGCTGCTTCTGCTTCTGATGGTGCGTCGAAGCTGAAGGATGGTTCGGCGACTCTGGCTGAGGGTACTGCGAGCTTGAAGGATGGCTCTGCGTCGGTGGCGAAGGGCGCTAATGATTTGGCGTCGGGTATTCATCAGATGCGTACTGGCATGGATCAGGCGGGTATTCGTGAGTTGCCGGCTGAGCTGAATGCGATGTGCATGCGCTTGCATGAGACGGATACGTCTGCTGGTAGTGGTGATTTTGGTCGTGACTTGTCGAATACTGTGGTGTCTGCGAGTGCGCAGAAGGTGCGTGCTCAGGTGACTCCGCTGGTTGAAGCGGGTACGTTGACTCAGGAGCAGGCTGATCAGCTGGTGGCTGCTGTTGATTCTGAGGAGACGAAGAATGAGGTTGCTGAGCTGAATCAGAAGGCTCTGCAGTCGCACCTGGCTACTCGTGATGCTGCCGCTGCTGATGCCCTGTCGAAGCTGAGCGCATTGAAGTCGAGCCATTGTATTTCTGATGGTTCGTCGTCGACTGCGGTGAAGATTCAGACTTTGGTTGCTGGCGTGGATTCGCTGGATTCCGGTGCGTCTTCGCTTGCCAAGGGCGCTTCGTCGGTAGCTGATGGCGCCGCTCGTGTGGATGCTGGCGCGTCCTCGTTGGCGTCAGGTTCGGCGAGCCTGGCTGATGGTAATTCTAAGATTGCTTCGGGTGCTTCGAGCCTTGCGAGTGGTTCTGCGACTCTGTCGGGTGGTGCTTCTGAGCTGAAGGAGGGTACCGATTCTTTGAAGAGCGGTACTGCCGAGCTGAAGGATGGTAGCGGTACTCTGGCGGAGAAAGAGCAGTCTGCGGTTGAGGGTCAGCAGAAGTTGGCTGATGGTGCGAATGAGCTGAAGGATGGTGCGTCGCAGCTTTCTGACGGTACGGCGAAGCTGTCTGATGGTTCTACTCAGCTGAATGATGGTGCTTCCGAGTTGAAGGATGGTACTTCGTCGCTGGAGAGCGGCCTGGCTTCTGGTGTTAAGCAGGTTCCGAGCCTTGCTCCGACTGATCAGGCGAAGGTTGCGGATACGATGTCGAACCCGGTGACTTTGTCGCATGATTCCTTGGCGTCGGGCCGTAACTATGGTGAGGGCATGGGCCCGTTCTTCATGTGCTTGGCGTTGTGGATTGGCGGCTTGATGCTGGTTCAGACGTTGCGCGTGATGAATAACCGTGCGTTGGCTTCGCATGCTCCGTCGATTCGTGTGATGCTCGGTAGCTGGATGCCGTTCGGCCTGGTGGGTATTGCTCAGGCGACTTTGATGTTTGCCGCGATTAAGTTTGGTTTGGGCTTTGAGATGGCTCATCCGTGGCTGGTGTGGCTGTTCCTCTGCTATGTGGCTTTGGTCTTTACCGGCTTCATTCACGGTCTGACGGTGATTTTGGGTGCGCCGGGCAAGCTTGTTGCTTTGGTCATTCTGATTCTGCAGCTGATTACTGCGGGCGGCACGATGCCGTATGAGACTTTGCCTGAGTCGATTCGTTGGATGCATGATTTCTTCCCGATGGGTTATGCGGTGGCGGGTACGCGTCGTTTGGCGTATGGCATTAATGAGTCGAGCCTGTGGGGCATCATGCTGGTTTTGACTCTGTGGGGTCTGGCTGGTCTGATGTTGGGTTACATTGGCACGCGTCGTGATCGTACGTGGTCGCTGAAGAAGCTGGCTCCGGAGATTACGGTGTAACAAACCCTGTTTGGTCGCACCGGGGGAAAACTGTCTAATAAAATAGAGATATATCTGCAAAAAGGGAGGGAGGACTGCTGATGTTGCAGCGCCCAGTCGCTGAAGCTTCAAGTCGTCGTCCCGGCCGTACAGGTAGAACTCAGTTGAAGTTGTTCAACGCTGCTATGGAAATCATGACCGAAAAGGGGCTTGAGTACGCCACTGTTGAAGAGGTGGCTGCCCGGGCGGGTGTTTCTAAGGGAACCGTGTATTACAACTTCGGTTCTAAGAAGACCATGGTGGATCAGCTGGTTCAGTACGGCACGCAGTTGCTGCTGAGCGATGCGCGTCGCGCGGCGTCGGTTCATTCTGATCCGCGTGAGGCGTTGCGGAGTGCTGTTCGCGCCGCGTTCCAGTATCTTGAGGACCGTCCGGGTTTTACTCGGATGTGGCTTTCGGAGGCGTGGAAGGGTGCGGATGGTTGGACTGAGGCGATGAGCGATAACCGTCTGAATCTTCTGGATTTTTTGGAGGAGATGACGGAGGCTGTGGCTCGCCGCTATACGGTTGATACCGCTCAGAATCCTCGTGCGATTGCGATCTCTATGTTCGGCGCGATTTACATGTTTGCTATGGATCGTGAAGTGCATCAGGCGGAGCGCAATGCTGAGGATGCAACGCGTGCTGTCATGCTGGTTGTAGATGGGTATATCCGTCATTAGGCGGACCTGTTGGGGTCTGTAGACGTAGCCGGGACTTCGGTGTCGGGTGTCGAAAAGGGCACGGTGAAAAGGGGCCGTGAAGAGGGCGACACCCGGCTGCCGCACGTGGTTTTTCTTGCTCTCCTGTTGGGGGTGTGCTATAGTTTTCCACTGTTGGTGGTGTGTCCGAGCGGCCGAAGGTGCATCACTCGAAATGATGTTTGGTGTAAAAGCCAACGGGGGTTCAAATCCCTCCACCACCGCACCAACGAAAACCCGTCGAGATTCGTCTCGGCGGGTTTTTGCATGCCCGGATTGTTCTGGGGTGGTGCTGGCGGGTGTGCTGGCGGGTGCGTTAGTGGGTGTTTGTGCGGGGGTACTTCGCCTCGTTTATAGGGTGTGTGCCACTTCCGGGGCTTTGCCGGTGCTTGCTGATTTGGGGGTGGGTAAAATCGTATTATGCGTATTAAGATTCTTGACCACCCGCTGGTCTCTCACAAGATTAGTGTTCTGCGTGATAAGAACACCCCGTCCCCGATTTTCCGTCAGCTGGTTGATGAGCTGGTGACCCTTCTTGCCTATGAGGCGACTCGCGAGATTCGTGTGGAAGAGGTTGAGGTTGTGACTCCGGTGGCGACTACTACCGGTGTTCGTATTGCTGATCCTAAGCCGCTGGTTGTTCCGATTCTGCGTGCTGGTCTGGGCATGCTGGAGGGCATGACTCGTCTGGTTCCGACCGCTGAGGTGGGCTTCCTGGGTATGGCTCGTAATGAGGAGACCCTGGATATTGTGACGTATGCTGAGCGTCTGCCGGAGGATCTGACTGGTCGTCAGGTGTACCTGCTGGATCCGATGCTGGCTACCGGTGGCACCCTGATTGAGGCCATTAAGTTCCTGCGTGAGCGTGGTGCTGAGTCTGTGACTTGCGTGTGCCTGATTGCTGCTCCTGAGGGCATTGCTGCTCTGGAGAAGGGCATTGAGGGTATGGAGAATGTTGACCTGTTCCTGGCTGCTCGTGATGAGCGTCTGAACGAGAAGGCGTACATTATTCCGGGTCTGGGCGATGCTGGTGACCGCCTGTACGGTCTGGCTGAGTAGTTTTCAGCGTTATTCACGTGATGTGAGTGGGGCGCCTCTGCATATGTTTAAGCATGTGCGGGGGCGCTTTGTTGTGTCTGCTGGAGGCCGTGTGCAGGTCATATGGTGTGGTGTTGGGGGATGTGTGTCTAACGGTCTGCTGTCTTGGGTGTTTATGGTGTTGTTGGGCGCTTGTGTGGGTTTATGAAACACCCTTGATAATATGTGATGAGGAACACTATAGTGCTTTGAGGGGCTCAAAATATATTGAGCATATTCACAGCTTCACATGAAAATACAGGGTGAAACCAGTAAATAAAAGAAGCTATGAATATTTATAAGAGAAAAAATACTGAAAGCTTCAGGTAGTCCCTGAAACCCCAAAACGCGAGAGGGGGTATTGTACTCCTCTCGCCCATAAAGATGAATCCACTATGCCGAATCCGCTTGATTTATCCGTCAAATAGGAGAAATATTAAGTAAGAGGATTGAAGCTCGAACAGGTATTGGGGACTGTTTGACTCGGCGTCACTTCCGGCGCACCCCACACTACGTACGACAGGGATCCCGTACACAGACTTTGAGAGAAGGTTGAACCATGTCAGGCGCTGTACCTGGATATGTCCACATCTCCCAGCGCGGCCGCGCCGCTAAGCGCCAGGTCGTGCAGCCTCAGCGTCCCGTTGCGCAGGCCGCAACGTTGCGTCCGATGACTTTCTCAGCCGGTGACCCTGCCCATAAACAGGCTCAGGAAAATGAGGCACGCGGCTTTGTGCTCTATGTGGGTTTGAATGAGGAACTTGCTGCAGTGAACGGTACCTCCCTGGTGCGTATCGTTCAGGATCTGCGCACTTATGCACACCACCTGGCTCCCGAGTCGGAGTCGTACGCCGCTGTGGCGTTGGCTCCGGTGAACGCTGAGGGTAGCGACCTTGAGGTAGTACGTAATGCACTCGGCGATCCGACCGCAATGTATATGCACCCGGAGGCGCATGTCGCCCGCGAAGCAGAGACCACGAATAGCCAC
Organism: Rothia sp. HMSC075F09; assembly: GCF_001810515.1. Classification (NCBI taxonomy): domain Bacteria; kingdom Bacillati; phylum Actinomycetota; class Actinomycetes; order Micrococcales; family Micrococcaceae; genus Rothia; species Rothia sp. HMSC075F09. The sequence goes on along the minus strand of NZ_KV801776.1, from coordinate 98,428 downwards.
TCTTCGGGTGTGCTGATTGATTTGGCACGCCGCGAGGTGTTCCTGGACGGTGAGCCGCTCATGCTGACCTTCAAGGAATTCGAGCTGCTGGCACACCTGGTGGAGAATTCTTCCCGCACCGTGGGTCGTGAGGAGCTGCTGAAGGCGCTGTGGAGCTCCGGTGACGAGCATCCGCATGAGCGTACGATTGACGTGCATATTCGTCGTCTGCGTTCGAAGCTGGGCCGCCTGTCGGGTACCGTGCGTACGGTGCGCGGTCAGGGTTACCGCTTCTTTGAGCACCCCGAGGTTGTTGTCTGGGCTGCTCCGGAATACTCGATTTAGCGTGTACAGAATTTAGCTTCTGTAGAGTGCACCCCGGTGTGCTGGCGTGATGCCGGTGCGCCGGGGTTTACTTGTGCCCGCCTGGGGGTGTTAGTGTGCGTGCTGTGGCGGTGTGCGGCATGTTCCGGCGCCCTCTAGATAGAATGGGTGTATGGCTGAAAATTCTTCCAACACTGCATCTGGCTCGTACCGCAGCGGGGTCAAGCGTCTGATTATTATGCGCCATGCGGAGGCTGATTGGGGTCTGAATGATTTTGATCGTCCGCTGACGAAGCGTGGTCATGAGCAGGCTGCCGCTGCTGGCGCTTGGCTGGCGGCTCGCGGTTATATTCCGGAGCAGATTATGTCGTCATCGGCTTTGCGTACTCGTCAGACGACGACTTGGGTTTCGGATGGTTTGGGGGCGAAGGCGCCTACCGCTCATCTGGACGAGGGGCTGTATGAGGTGTCTGCGTCCCGCATTATTGCGCGCATCAACAGTGTTTCGGAGAATGTTCATTCTCTGATGGTGGTGTCGCATCTGCCCGGCGTGCAGGATGCCGCGCAGCGCCTGATGAGCCCGGATTCTGACCCGAACGCGTCCATGGATGTGTACTACGGTTTCCCGCCCTCTTCCATTGCGGTGTTTGAGGTGCTGGGGGAGTGGGCTCTGCTGGATGGTGCGGATGCGCGCCTCGTGGACTTCAAGAGCTTCTAGACCAGAAGTTTCTAAACCAGGAGTTTCTAGGCTTTGTGCCTGAATGAAATGGGTAAAGCAAAAGCCCCGTACCAACCGGTACGGGGCTTTTTGTGGCGGAGACGGGGGGATTTGAACCCCCGGTCGAGTTTAACCCCGACCCTTCATTAGCAGTGAAGTCCATTCGGCCGCTCTGGCACGTCTCCACGGTGCGCTCGTGAGCGCATCCCTATAAGAATATAGGCTGTTTTGCACTTGGTCAATTCGACCTGTGAGGCGCGAGAGATATATGCGGGTGGGGTGGTGTTAGTTTCTTCGCGATCGTGATTTCTTTACCTGCGAGAAACGTGTGAATAGAGCCGTTTAATCTTTAAATACCCTGAATTTATGTGTTTGAGGTATTTAGGTGATGTAGTTTTGAGGGTAGAAGCGACATTGCGGTCCAGATAGAAAGGCTCCCTCCCGTGACGACCACCGTTCCTCAGTTGCCCCAGGTTCCTCAGAAGACTCAGCCTCCTCAGGGTGCTCCCTCCTCTGTGAATAACCCGGCTTTCAATAGTCAGCAGGTTGCGCAGTCTGCGGTGCATCCTGCGCAGTTTGCGCAGCCGGTGTATGTTCTTCCCGAACAGGAGAACACACACACTCAGGGCTGGATTATTGCGATGGCCTCGGTCATTATCGGTGTTCTTGGGCTGATTAGTGTTTTTGTGCTGAATTATTTGACGGGCGGAGGCGCTTCCCTTCTTCTGGGTCTTACGGGCTGGGTTCTAGCGATTGCTTCACGCCACCGCGGTCATATGCGTGTGGCTGGTGTTGCGTTGGGAGTTATGAATATGTTGCTTGGTATCCTGACTGTGCCTTTCGAGATGCTGCTATTGATTCTGGTCATGATGCATGTTTAGACAATATCGTTCATAGCTACTGGTCAGAGAAAGTCCGCGAGCGCCCCGTGTGTCCGCGGGCTTTTGCGTGTCCGCCTGCTTAGCTGTAGCAGTTTTTATGGTCACCTGACGCGGGTTTTTCGTCGTGGACTATGGGCTAGGGGCTTTGAGGTTCATAAGCATGTTCGGTACACTGCATGAGTCCCAACCGATAAATAGAGGGCATCTCTAACGTTTTATCTTCCGATACAGCACATCAGAGGCACCTCATCACTCAGCAAAGCGAGAAATCATGTCTGAAAACCCCAACAACCCCCAGCCCCAGTTCAACCAGGACCCCCAGTTCAGCCAGCAGGCACCCCAGTATGGTCAGCAGGCTCCGTACGGTCAGCCGGTCCCGACCCCCGAGCAGCAGGCTCAGATGAAGAGGGCGAAGATTCTGTCGATTCTCGCTATTGTATTTGGCGCTATTGGTCTGGTCCTTCTAAGCCCGCTTTTCAGCGCACTGGGCCTGGCTTTTGGTTTGGCGTCTCTGCGTGTCCCTGAGCTGCAGTCCCGTGGTCTGGCACTGACTGGTTCCATTATCGGTGGTACTGCTCTGGTCCTGAGCATTATTGTTGTCGCGCTGGGTGCTCTCAAGAACCTGGGCTAGGACCTTATAGCGTTTTAGCCAGCATCCTCCATGGAGATTGGCTACAGAAAGCCCGCGAGCGCCCTGTGTGTCCGCGGGCTTTTGCATATCCGTTAGAGCGGCTAGCTAATGCATTGCGGTGCATTGTGGGGGCTTGGATAGCGGATGTAGTTGTACCCGTTCCATTCATGGGTTAGGGTGAATTAGGTTTAACGCACACCAGCCGTACGAAAGTGAGATGCCGTGTCTCAGAATCCTCGGGGTTCAGACCCCTACGACTACAACCCGGACTACAACCGTCTGAACGAGCAGTACAACCAGAACACTCAGTACGGGCAGAACACTCAGTACGGTCAGTATGGCCAGTACGGGCAGAGCTCCTACGATCAGTATTCTTATGACCAGTACGGTCAGAATTCGTACGGTCAAGACTCGTATGGTCAGAATCAGTATGACCCGTACGGTCAGCAGTACCAGCAGCCCGACCAGTACGGTCAGCCCATGATGGTTCCTGTGGGCTTTTTGCAGAAGACCCCCGAGCAGCTTGCCGGTGAGAAGGCAGCTCAGACTTCCACGGTGCTGGGTATTATCAGCTTGGCGTGTATAGTGACTCTCAGCTGGTGGCTGTTTGGTCTGCCTTCCCTGATTCTGGGTGTTATCGGTATTCTCAAGGCTAATGAGGCAGAGCGTTATGGTGTGGCTGCTTCAGCTGGTCGTATCTTGAACTGGATTAGCGTAGCCATTGGTGGCATGTTCCTGGTGCTTTTCGGCGGAGGTCTTCTGCTGGCGATTATGCTGGCTCTTTCTGATTCTGCCGCAAATTCTAGTCTCGTGGAGACTGTGCAGATACTGGCATTCTTCTAAACACTTTCACCCTCATTGGAGGGTACGCAAAAGCCCCGCTCCTCAATACTGAACTGCGCCCCGAAACTTGGACGCATTAAATACTAGCCGCTACGCGGCTTCCTGCAGGGCCTGATCCCGGTACTCTACCGGGGTCAGGCCCTTAAGCTTTACCTGGCGTCTTGTTGTATTCCAGTGCGTAATGTACGCATCGAGGTCGGCTTTGAAACTCTCGAAGGTTGGCCAGTCCTGCCCGCGGAAGAACTCGTCCTTAAGATGTCCAAAGACCTGCTCAGTGGCGCCATTGTCGATGCAGTTGCCTTTGCGTGACATACTCTGGATAAAACCGTTCTCAGCGAGCATACTGATGTAGGTCTCGTGCTGATACTGCCACCCCATATCCGAGTGCAAAATCGGCTTAGCTCCCTCGGGTTTGGCATCCATGAGTACCTGAAGCATCTCTTGCTGCTGGGCAAGATTAGGGAACATCGAGATAGAATGGGCGACAATCTCCTTGCTGGCAAAGTCATAAACCGGAGCGAGGTAGGCCTTACCGAAGGAGAGCTTGAACTCGGTGACGTCGGTACCCAACTTCTGCCAGGGACCAGTCGCCGTGAAGTTGCGACCGATGATGTTGGCGAACCTTTGCCCCACGTCCCCCTTGTAAGAGTTGTACCTGCGGTAAGCCCTCTCACGGCGTATACCGCAGCGCAGCCCCATCTGACGCATCATCTTCAAGACCGTCTTATCGGCAATGTGCACCCCTTCCTCAGCGCGCAGGCACATGGCTATCTGCCTGTGACCGCACCCGTTGGGGGTCCGCGAAAAGATCTGGGCGACCTTGGGACGTAGCTGTACTCTGGTTGGCTGCTGGGGGTGAGCCAGTGCGTAGTAGTAGCTCGACCTGGCAAGGCCTGCCACCTCAAGGAGGTCGTACAGCTTGTGCCCGCGCCCTGAAAGCTCAGCGACCACTAGGGCTTTGTCCCGGTTTGGGAGCGTCTGTGCGCCTTCAGGGCAATCGATTTTTTTAGGTACGCCACCTGCGCCTCAAGCTTGCGCACGCGCTCGGCAAGTTCCTCCTCACGCGTTGGTGGCACCGCCCGCACTGACCCCTTCGGCCTGCCTTTGGGCTTAGGCTTAAGCGCTTGCGCGCCGCCCTGGCGGTATAGCCTGCACCACTGCTTCAACGGTGTCGCGCTTGCAATACCGAAGCGCATCATCGCTTCAGGCTTACTCATCCCACCATCAACCACAGCCTTCGCTGCGGCGACCTTGGTCTCATAGTCGTATCTGGCCTGCTTTACTCCCATGGCAAGAAACCCGCTCCTCCCGATTACGCGGTACATTTTCTGCCACTCTCTCACAGTCGCGGCGGACACACCAAGCTTCCTGGCGGTCAAACGATAGCCACATCCTCTCTCAAACATTTGCGCTGCCTGTTTCCGAAGCAAACGATCGTGTCTCATTCCCAGATTTATAGACATGAAAAGCCTCCTGTTTCTTGGACTTTATTTTCGTTGTCCAAGAAACGGGAGGCAGTTCATACGAGGAACGGGGCTTTGCTGTGTATATGCCGTATATCTCGTGGATTGGTCCTGACATGCTTGTTCCCGCGCGGGGGAAGGTCTAGGGTGGGTTTAGCATCTGTGTCGGTACGTGAAAGGTTGTGGATGCGATGTCGCAGCTACCCCAAAATAATGAAGTTTTTGATGGCAATCCCGAATACGCCAAGCTCCACCCGGGAAATAACAATGGGCAATCCGCCCCGGGTAACCAACCACTACCTACACGTCAGTTTTACCCGAGCTACCCGAGGAATATTGTCGGACCTGTGGGCGTCCTGGATGAAGGGCGTAAGTTGGCTCAACGGTCATTGACCTTTGGCATCATCAGCGTGGTGCTTATCCTCTTGACGTTCTTGCTGCCCTACACCCTCCTCGGATCTTTTATTCTGGGCATCCTGGGAATCTTGTCTGCACGAGACGCGGAATGTCACGGCGTACCGGCAAAGGCGGGGCATATCCTCAGCTGGATTGGTGTGATTCTGCCCATCGCCCTATCAGTCCTGGCGGCTATTGCCCTGTTAATGCTTGTTTTCACCTTGAAAGGATAGTGTCGTAACCGGCTTAGGAAGTTTGGATAGCCGAGAGTCGAATTCATGGTCTTTCGTATGTGATATGTAAAGAGCCCTGTTCCTCAATTCGAGGAGCGGGGCTTTGCTGTGTGTATGCCGTATGTTTTGTGGAATCGGCTCGACATGCTTGTTCCCTCGGCGGGGAAAGCATAGGGTGGGCTTAACACCCGGTATTGAAAGGTTATGATGCAACGATGCAGGATCCAATCCTAGGCCCGTATTCCGACCCAGCAGCTGGTCTGCGCTCGAAACCTCATCGCCACAAACAGGGTGCTGATATTGAAGAGCCCCCTATGATGCAGGGCGGTGGGAAAACAGCGACTAATCTAGGGGAGCGAGCCTCCCAACTTTCACTCACTTTTGGTGTGCTCAGCCTCATCAACATCTTGGTGTTGGGTTCGTGGTTTTTCGGTATCCCCACTGTCATCTTGAGTGTCCTTGGTCTACAGAAAGCTAAGGAAGCGGATAGTTACGGCGTAGTTTCTCTTGCGGGTCGAATCCTGAGCTGGATAGCTATCGCTGTGCTTGTCCTTGGGTACGTACTGATTGTGTGGGCGTGGTTCAATGCCGAATAGGTTTTTGCGAAGCACCAGGCTGAGGTATTCAACTAACGCGTGTAGATTCTGAAAGGTTGTGGATGCAATGTCGCAGCTACCCCAAAACATTGAAGCCTTCGATTACAACCCCGAATACGCCAAGCTCTACCAGGAAGATAACAACGAGCTGCCTAGCCCGGATACATCTGACGAGCAGCTACTGCCCGCAAATGAGTCTCTGGATGAGTTCTCAGATCAAGCGGCGGGTAAAAGAGCAGCGAACCTCTCCCTACTTTTTGGCTTCCTCAGCCCGCTGTCTTTCTTTCTAGGGTTCTGGTGTCTTGTCCAAGGTCTTGAAGAAAGTGCTCTGCAGGTAGCTATCCTTGCCCCAATCCTGAACATCCTGGGTATCTGGCAGGGGTTCGCGGCGAGGCGGCGCGGTACGCGTGCCAGCGGTGGCCTGATCCTCAACGGGCTGGGGCTATGCATTTTCATCGGTATCGCCGCCCTCGTCATGCTGATTGTGAACGCCTTGTCAGGCATCAACTAACGACGCCGGCTCGATAGTGAGCCCAGATGCTCTCTCGAGTTGCTAGACACTTAACACCCGGTATTGAAAGGTTGTGGATGCGATGTCGCAGCTACCCCAAAATAACGAAGATTTTGATAACAACCCCGAGTACGCCAAGCTCTACCAGGCGAACAACAGCGTGCAACCCAGTGCTGACGATACGGACGACTGGGAGCAACATGCGAGCGAGCAACCTCCTGACGTGCAAGGGGCACAAGACGGTAAAAGGGTAGCGACCTTCTCCCTGCTTTTCGGCGCTCTCGGCCCGCTGACGTTCTTTCTAGGGTGCTGGTTGATTTTCCATGATCTTGGAGAAAGCGGTCTGCGGGTAGTGTTCGTTGCGCCGGTGCTGAATGTCCTGGGTATCTGGCTGGGGTTCGCGGCAAGGCGGCGTGGTACGCGTGCCATCGGTGGTCTGATTCTTAACGGGCTGGAGCTATGCATCTTCATCGGTATCGTAGTCCTCGTCACGTCGCTTCTAAACGCCTTGTCAGGCATACACTAACGACGCCCCCGGTAACTCGAAACGGCATATGTGAAGAGCCCCGTTCCTCGCGTTGAGGAGCGGGGCTCTTTGCGCTCCACACGTGGAGCAGAAGCTAAAACGCGGATGGTAAGGGATTTGAACCCTTGAGACGGGGTTACCGCCTACTGGTTTTCAAGACCAGCTCCTTCGGCCGCTCGGACAACCATCCATACGCACCAGAGACCGGCATTTTATGGCAATACCGTGCCGCAGGGCACTACGAGATTATCTCATGCGATAAGCTTTCTGTAAATCGCGCACCAACGATGGTGCTTCCGGCAATGAGGAGGACTCATGAGAGCAATTATTGAGAACAGTCACGGTGGACCTGAGGCTCTGACAATCAGCGAAGTCCCCGCCCCCGTACCCCGATCCCACGAAGTTCTCATCCGTGTTCACGCTGCCGGAATCAACCGCGCCGACGCCCTGCAGCGCCGCGGATTCTACCCGCCGCCCGCCGGCGCGAGCGCCATCTACGGCCTCGAAGTAGCCGGCGTTATCGAAGCGGTCGGTGAAGGTGCCTCCGTGGAGAACCGCGGCACCCCCGTCATGGCGCTCCTGCCTGGAGGCGGCTACGCAGACTACGTGACCGTACCGGTCGACCACGTGCTACCCGTACCCGAACAGCTGAGCTTCGCCGAAGCCGCCAGCATTCCCGAAGTCGCGGCAACCGTCTACTCGAACCTGGTGCTCACCTGTGGTATGAGCATGAACCCCGCCGAAAACCTCAAGGAAGACGGCGAACCCGCGGTGGTGCTCATTCACGGTGGTACCGGCGGTATCGGTGTGCACGCCATCCAGCTGGCGCTCGCCGTAGGTACCCGCGTGTTTGCAACCGTGGGCACCGAGGAAAAAGCAGAATATGTGCGCTCACTAGGTGCGGAACCCATTATTTATATCGAACATTCGTTCCGTGAAGTTCTGCTGGCTGAAACTGGCGGACGCGGCGCCGACTACATTCTCGACGTCGTGGGCGGAAAATACCTGGATGACAACCTGCACACCCTCGCCGACGGCGGCCACCTGTGCATTATCGGTCTGATGGGCGGTGCCAAGGCAGAAGTGAACCTGGGGTACATGCTCTCTCGCCGCCTGTCGGTGCACGCCACGAGCCTACGCACCCGCTCCGACCGACAGAAGGCTGAGATCCTAAGCGGTGTGCGCGAGCACGTGCTGCCGCTGATTGAATCCGGCAGAATTGGTGTGGGCCTGGATCGTGTCTTCGACATGGAGGAGGCGGCTGCCGCCCACGAGTACTTTGACTCGGGTCAGCATCGCGGCAAGATTGTGCTGCGCATGCTGTAGGGGTGGTACCCCCGCGTTACTGCGCTGGAACGGTGCGCGGGGTGGCCGCTATACGCAATATATGCTGAACTATCTGCTGACATCTCGTCACTAAAAGAGATTTAGGGTAACCTAAGTATAGGGAGGTTTGCGGGTCGCCGCAGAGCCCAACACCGGCAACCTCCACCGACCAACAAACACGGCACACACACCACGCAAAGGAGGGCACATGGGGCTCAAAAGCTACCTGCAATCGCGCCGCGACGACGCCGAACTTGGCAAAGGCATCTGGCGCCGATCCCACGACCGGTTCATCCGCGGCATTGACCGCTTCCACCAGGTCCTCGAACGCCTGGCGGCAACCGACTCGTCCGCCCCCATGATTGAGCTCATCGTGCCGGACGCAAACGCGCTTGCCGACTTGATTCCGCGCGTGCGCGCAGTCGCTATGGAAGCGCACCGCCTCGCCCCCAGCGACGGCGATATTCCCGCCTCCCCGTTCGGCACCTACTCCGACCTGAACCGCGCCCTCTCCAAAGCGGGTAACGCCGTGGCACTCTGCGCCGAAGCGCTCGCCATGGCACGCTGCTTCGGCAACTGTGCCACCGGATGCGACCGCCAGGTGAGCGTGCACCGTCGCGTGGAAACCGTCATCCAGCACATTGAGGATGCCGAACGTCTGATTCAGCGCGCCCAGAAGGAAGCCGCCGGCGAGCTGACCTTCGACGACGGTATTCCGGTGGGTCGCACCCAACTGGTGGAAGCCTAATCGTAAACTTCTGAACTGCCCGCAGTATCCGCACCGGATGCTGCGGGCAGGTTCGTTGACAATGCAACCCAACCCGCATCCTGACATGCGTCCGCCACGTGAGCAGGGCAAAGTCGAACGGTGACTAACAGGCGAGCTAGTTTGATGTGCACCTCAACAGGCGATACGCTTAAAGAAGAGGTGTAGGACACTTCTTATGCGGTTCCGTCACAATGGAGGTGACGACACGAAGCGATGGTACGCGCGGAAGAACCGCAGACTTTTTCCTGCCCCTCTACGGCACAACCCACTGCATATACAATTCACGGAAGAAGTCACACACCATGTTTGAATTCCACCGCAATGAGCGTGCGCGTCAGCTGCGCCCCAGCCTCTCACGCTCCTGGCTCCTCGTGCGCGCCAACTCCTCCGAAGAAGTTTTTGAAGAGGCCTTCGAATCCGAGGCTGACTCCATCATCATCGACCTCGAAGACGGCTGCCCCCCCGAAGAGAAGGACGCCGCCCGCGAACAGGTCGTCCGTATGCTCAACTCCGGCGTCGTCGCATGGGTGCGAATCAACGCCATCACCACCGAACACTGGTGGAAGGACGTCAAGGCCCTCAAGAACGTGAAGGGCCTGCGAGGCGTCATGCTCGCCACCGCAGAGCACGCCACCGACATTGACCGCACCGCAGCCGAGCTGCCCCCCGGAACCCCCATCATCGCGCTGATCGAGTCCGCACTCGGCGTGCACCACTCCATCGAAATTGCGCGCGCCATCGGCACTTTCCGCCTCGCATTCGGCGCAGGCGACTACCGCCGCGATACCGGCTCCTCCGCAACCCCCATGGCGCTCGCCTACGTGCGTTCGCAACTGGTGATTGCCTCCACCCTGGGCGGTCTGCCCGGCCCCATCGACGGCCCGACCCTCGGCGCATACGGCGCTGACCTCTCCAAGGCATGCGGCTACGCGAACGACCACGGCATGACCGGTAAGATCACCCTCGACATTCGCCAGGCTGAGACCATCAACGCGGCATTCTCCCCGAGCGAGCTCGAAATCGAAGAAGCACACCAGATGCTCGACGTGCCCCTCGACGGCCCCCGCGACGGCTCCTACCTGCCGCGCTACCTGCGTGCAAAGAAGGTCAAGGAACTCGCCAAGGTCTACGGCCTGTGGGGCAAGACCGACAGCGACTTCCAGCGCGCATCCAAGTAAGGCGCTGGTCTAAAGTACACACGTAAAAAGCCGCGCATCCGACCCCCGAGCGGGGAACCGGATGCGCGGCTTTTGTCTGCCTGAAACCTCACGAGGCTACAGCCTGGCGGGCTGCTGGTCGGCGGTCTAGTTGCGGGGCGACTTGCCGCCCGTCAATGCATGAGCACACACGTACGAAGTCACCAAAGAAATCACAATCGGCACCAGGAACGAGGTGTCATCCTCATACACGGAACGGTAGAAGAACCACACCGCCAGGGAAACCACCAGCGCCAGCACGTACACCAGAGCAAAACGCATCGTGGGGCTCATCGGGCGTGCAGAGCCCGCAGCGGCGCGACCTGCCTGCGCACGGCCACTCTGGCGCTTAGCGGATGCGGATCGAGAAGACATGAGAATCTCCTAAAGTTCGACGGTGACATCTTCGAGAAAACGACAACTCTCAGATGCTAAAAACCGCCGCAACACACCGGAAACCGGCACGCGTTACGGCGGATGTGGAGCCCCCAGTGGGATTCGAACCCACGACCTTTTCTTTACGAGGGAAATGCTCTACCCCTGAGCTATAGAGGCGCATATGCTGCCGTTCTCAACTGCCCGAAAGCAACCGGTGAACAGTGCATACCCCGCAATAGTACCAAAAAGGCGGGGGAGAGGCTAATTACTTTCAACACCGGCCCCGCAGCTGGGAGCAGGCGACAGGGCGGCTATGGTGTGCACTGCATTCACCCCGCAAACCCGCCCGAAGATAGGGAAAGTTCAGGGCAGAGGCATACAATAAACCCTATACCCACGGCGGCTGACAGCACCTCAGAGTGCACATCAACCACAGATTAATCAACCACAGATGTAGCAAACAGGCCAGCCCGCCACCCGTAGAGAGAGGAACCACCATGACTTCACCCCTCAACCGCCGCACCCTGCTACTGGGCGTAGTGCCCGCCGCCGCCCTGGGGCTGAGCGCATGCGGTTCCAGCTCCTCCCAGCCTTCCGCATCGGCGTCTGCGAGCGGTTCGGCGAGCGCATCTGCAAGCACCGCCGCTACCTCGGCAAGTGCATCCGCGAGCGCTTCGGCATCCGCTGACCCTTCGGGTACTGCTTCGGCAACCGCCGATGACGGCTACGTCGGTTACCGCCTCAACCGCGAAGTACCCGGTGCAGGCACCGCAACCCTGTACACCGACTACCAGTGCCCCTACTGCGCTAAGGCAGAACCTAAGTTTGAAGAAGCCGCCAAGAAGCTTGACGGCATCATGAACGTGACCGTGCGCCACATGCCGCTGAACATGCACGCCAACGCCGTACCCGCCGCGCTCGCCGTAGAAGCCGCAGCAGCTCAGGGTAAGCACGTTGAAATGGCGAACAAGCTCTTCGCCACCCAGAACGACTGGAAGAACATCAAAGAACGCGATAAGCTGCGCACCCTCTTCAATGACTACGCCAAGGAACTGGGCCTGAATACCGAAGAATTCGACAAGGTCCTACTAGCCTCAGACACCGTCAAGCCCATCCAGCGCGACTACGAGCACGCCGTCAAGATTGGTGTGAAGGGCACCCCCACCTTCGCCGTGAACGACAAGGTCGTTGAGGGTCTGGATTCCTCCTCCTCGGTGGACGACCTGGTCAGCACCTTCAAGCGTGAAGCTGGCGTGAAGTAGTGGCGCACATTCAGCTCTCCGGTGGTCAGCGCGCCGAAATTCACCCCGACGGGTTCAGCGACCACGGCCACGTCCTCGAAATCGGTGGTGCCGAGCAGTCCCACGTGGACGTGCAGAACCCCGACTACGTGTTCTACGAGTACCTGCGCCGCATCGCAAACGCTGTGGATGCGCTCGCACCCGCCGGCGAACCCATCACCGCCGCGCACCTGGGCGCCGGTGCGCTCACCCTCGTGCGCTATATTCAGGCGACCCGCCCCGGCTCCCGCCAGGTTGCCGTGGATATTGAGCCCGAGCTCATGGGCTTCGTGACGGACCGCCTGCCGCTACCCGCAGGCACCGACTGCCAGCTTGTGGTGGGGGATGCCCGCGAGCAGCTGGCGAACCTGCCCGAACTGCTGGGCGTGCCCGGTTTTGATGCGATCATTCTCGACATCTTCACCGGCATGGACGCACCCGCCCACCTGGCGAACCGCGACTTCTACCGCGAACTCAAGGACGCCCTGAGCGAGCGCGGCATGGTTGCCATCAACGTGGGTGACGATGCGGGTCTGCCCTTCTTCCAGCTGCAGGCAACCGCCATGCTGGAAGTCTTCGACCACGTGTGGTGCCTGTGCGAAAGCTCCATGCTCAGCGGGCAGAACGAAGGCAACCTCGTGCTGGTTGGTACCGCTCGTGAGCTGGACGAGGACACCCAGGACTGGCTGTACGCCCTGGGCCCGCATCCGGCGGAGGTGCTCACCACCGATGAGCTGCGCGACCTGCTGGACGAGCTGGCGGAGAGCTAAACCTGACATGCAAAACCGTTGAGGCGGGTACCTAGCCGGTACCCGCCTCAACGGTTTTTTCTATGAGTTTTCTATAGGGCTTTCTGTACGCCGCACGCCGTACGCCGGCAGAATTTGGATTTTTACTCAGGACTTTGGTTTTACTCGGGACTTTGGCTTTACTCGGGTAGCGGCATGGGGACGGGATCCTTGCCGTCATCCTTCTGCTTGTGGGAATTACCCTTGGTGGTGGTCAGCGTAATGCCCACACTTGCAGTCATCAGCAGGAAAATCGCCACCCAACGAATCGGGCCGGTCTCCTGATCCAGCAACGCCCAACCGGCAATCGCCGCAATCGCCGGTTCCATGCTCATCAGCACGCTAAACACCTGCTGCGGCAGGTTGCGCAGAGCCATCAGCTCCGCGCTATAGGGAATCACCGAAGCGAACATCGCGGTACCAAAAATCATGAGGAGCAGCATCGGATCCTGCGCCGCATTCCACATCGGCTGAGGAGCCGGAACAACCGCTGCCACCGGGGCAATGAATGCGGCACCAACAAGCATCGCAACCGCCAGACCGCTCGCACCCGGAACCAGGGCACCCACCTTCGCGCTCGAGCGAATATACAGCGCCCAGAACACGCCAGCAATCAGCGCGAACGTCAGACCCAGATAGTCGGTATCCTTGCCGACCGCCGCCTCGTAGCCGAGCACCAGCATGCCCGCCAGGGCGCAGAGCACCCACACCGCGTCGCGGAGCCTGCGCGTCAGCATGGACGCCAACGCCAGCGGGCCCAAGAACTCCACCGCAACCGCCAAACCAATCGGGATGCGGTCAATCGCGCAATAGAAGAAGCCGTTCATCAGACCGAAAGTCATACCGAAAATGATGACGGCACGCCACTGCTCCTTCGACCAAGACAGCGCCCCCGGCGGCATCGTGCCCCTGCGACGGGTACGCCAACGCGCCGCCAACCACACGGCGCTACCCACCACAATGGAAGCAATCGCCAGGCGGCTGACACTAATAGCCAGAGCGCCAAACAGCGGGAAGAGCGTCACCGCGAACGCGGCACCGAACTGCAGCGATGAGCAGGACATCAGCACAAACATAATGCCCAGTGCGGGGCGTTGAGATGAAGTATGCGGCATGATTCTCCTTCCTGCGCCTCACAAGGCGGTACTTCTCCACGTGTGCATGCTGTGCCGCTACGGGGCAGAACGAACGCTCCAATAGCGCCGTTTAAAGAGCGCGCCCCCCCCGGGCAACACGAGATACTATCCTACTCGTTACCCGGGGGGGGGCTAGAAGCCGTTGACACGGCTACAGTTCAGTAGATTAGAGGCCCTTCGCCTCACGGTCAGCCTTAATCTGTTCAGCCGACGGAATCGTAATAGAGTTAGTCGCCATCTGCGCAATATCCACCGCGTGCGCATCCACCGCACCCGGCAGGTAATGGTCCGCATCCTCCAGCGTGCCGTCCTCCTGCGCCTTCTTCTGCGCACGAGCGTGAGAAATCGAAATACCGATACTCGCCGCCACCAGCAGAGCAATAGCAACCCAACGAACCAGGCCGGTAGCCTCACCAAGCATCACAATACCCACAGCCGCCGCAATCGCAGGCTCCAGGGACAGCACCACGCTATAAATGTGCGCGGGCAGCAGACGCAGCGAAGAAACCTCACCCAGCGCCGGCAGGGCAGAAGCCAGCAGACCCATCAGGCAGCCAATAGCCAGCAGGTGCACATCCTGGGTGACCTTCAACAGGTTATTGCCGCTTATCAGGAACGGGAACGGCAGAACCAGCAGGGTAGAGACAACGTTACCCACGACCATGCCGCCCATACCCGGAATCAGAGCGCCAACCTTCTCAGTCGCCAGAATATAGGCGGCACGAGAAATAGCGGTCAGGATTGCGAAAACCACACCCATCAACGCGAAATCTTCAGGCTTCGCCTGGGACTCAGCAGTCAGAATCGCCATGCCCGTAAATGACAGAGCAATCCACACCAGGTCCAGCTTACGGCGCGACATAACCGTCGCCAGCACCAGCGGACCCATAAACTCAATAGCCACCGCAATTGCTAGCGGAACCTGCTCAATAGCCACATAGAAGAAGGCATTCGCACCGGTCAGGGCGACACCGAGGACAATGACCGCCATCCACTGCTGACGGGTCCACGAACGAATCTGCGGGCGGAAGAACACCCACAGCAGGATAGAAGATGTCAGCAGGCGCAGAGCGACCACGCCCCAGGGGCCCAAATCGCCCATGAGCTGCTTGGCAAGAGCCGCACCGAACTGCGCCGAAATAATCGCGCCGGTCGCGTACGCAACACCCAGCCCCTGAGTCGCCAGGGGAGAACGCGCAGCATTGGGCGTATGGGTGGAAGAAGTCATAGTATTCCTTAGGATTCAGAAGAGGTATTAGCCGCTATCTGTCATCAGGCGCAACCCGAATCTCCGTGAAGCAGGTCACGCACTATGCAAACAATGAATAGTGTGTAATCTACGACAATTTTACGCGCTTTAAAATTGGGCGCAAATAAAGACCAAAACACCCTAACAAGCGATCAAAAACCTCCACGCCCTCGGTGAAATTTCACCCCCCAAACCCCACCACAGGCCCCATATTCAGGAAAAATTCACCAAGCCGTGATTTACTGAGAGCATGCTTGACCCGAAGAAGTCTCTATTCGATGAAGACGGCAACCCCCGTCCCGCACTGACCACCACCCTCGACAACGTACTGCGCATGCAACGACCGCTCGCGCTGTCCATCGTCAAAAAACTGCGTGAAGCACACCCCGACGAAACCCCCGAACAAATCCACAAGCGCCTCGACCGCACCTACCTGCGTGACATCACCGCCATCGGCGGCGTCACCGGCGCATCCGCATTCGTGCCCGGCGTCGGCACCGTCACCTCCATGAGCCTGTCCGCGCTCGCAGTCGGCGGCTACCTCGAACGCACCGCACTCTACGCCCAGGCAGTCGCAGAACTGCACGGCGTGCACGTACACGACCCCGAAACCGCCCGCTCCATGGTCATGGCAATCATGCTCGGCGAAGAAGGCTCCCAGCTCATGAACACCGTGCTGCTGCAGACCGGCAAGGCAGGCGGTGTCTCCAACAAGTGGGGCATGCTGCTCGGCAACTCCTCCAGCGGCAAGATGTTCAGCGTCGAACGTACCATCCGAAACATGTTCATCCGCCGCTTCCTCACCCGCCAGACCGGTGCACTGCTCGGCCGTGCCCTGCCCTTCGGCGTGGGCGCAGTCGTTGGCGGTGGCGCGAACCTGACCCTCGGCAAGGACGTCGTGCGCAACACCCGCCGAGCCTTCGGCGACGCGCCCGCCTACTTCCCCGCAGAGCTCATGATTACCCCGCGTGCACCGCGCGTACAGGGCGGCGAAGGTTCGGACGGCTCCTCCGGCGTGGCTGGCTCCCTGCTCAAGGGCGTCAAGGACGCAGGTAAGGCTGTAGGCAAGGTCTTCACCCGCGACAAGGGCAACGACACCGAAACCGGCCACCGCCGCATGCTCGGCCGCTAAAATCCTCGCCAGCTAACAGAACATAGCAAAGACCCAACACGCTAAAGACCCCGAATCCCTGAATGCAGGGACCCGGGGTCTTTTGTTTATATCTTTGCTACGGACTAAGCGTTCTTCGCATGGTCCAGCAGCTGAGCCGCAATACCGTTATAGGTGTGCGGAGTCAGAGCCGACAGACGCGCCTCAGCCTTGGGGGAGAGGCCCAGAGTAGCCACAAACTCCTTCAGACGAGCAGCATCCACGCGGTGACCGCGAGTCAGCTCCTTCAGACGCTCATACGGGTTCTCCATGCCGGGAACACCTGCGATAGCCTCAGCACGCATCACCATCTGGATCGCCTCAGCCAGAACCTCCCAGTTGGAATCCAGATCAGCAGAAATAACGTCGGTCGCAATATCCAGACGCTGCAGACCCTTCACCACATTGGAGATAGCCAGCACCGAGTGACCAAACGCCACACCGATATTGCGCTGCGCCGACGAGTCAGTCAGGTCACGCTGCCAACGAGAAGTCACCAGGGTCGAACCCAGCGAATCCAGCAGAGCGTTGGACAGCTCCAGGTTAGCCTCCGCATTCTCAAAGCGAATCGGGTTCACCTTGTGCGGCATAGTCGACGAACCGGTCGCACCAGCCACCGGAATCTGACGGAAGAAACCAATCGAAATGTAGCTCCACACATCGGTGCAGAGGTTGTGCAGCACACGGTTGAAGTGCGCGATATCCGAGTACAGCTCGGCCTGCCAGTCGTGCGACTCAATCTGGGTGGTCAGCGGGTTCCAGGTCAGGCCCAGGTGCTCCACAAAACCACGAGAAACAGCCTGCCAATCAGCGTCAGGAACCGACGCATAGTGAGCAGCGTAGGTGCCGGTTGCACCATTAATCTTGCCCAAGAACTCAGCAGCAGCAACGTGCTTCACCTGGCGCTTCAGGCGGTACGCGAGCACGCCCAGCTCCTTACCCAGGGTGGAGGGAGTTGCAGGCTGACCGTGAGTGCGGCACAGCATCGGCACGTCGCGGCCTTCCTCAGCCAGCTTCAGCAGAACCTCAATCAGGTTCTCAGCAGCCGGAACCCACACGTTCTCAACAGCATCCTTGATGCCCAACGCGTAGGCGAGGTTGTTAATGTCCTCAGAAGTGCAGCCGAAGTGAACCAGCGGCACCAGGTGACCCAGGCCCAGGCCCTCCAGGCGGCGGCCAATGTAGTACTCGACCGCCTTCACATCGTGAACGGTGACTGCCTCAATCTCAGCCAGCTCCGCCACAGAATCAGCGTTGAAATCGGTCACGATGGCGCGCAGACCGTTCTTCTGCTCACCGGTGAGCGGGGACAGGCCCGGAAGAATCGAATGCTCGCACAGGTAGATGAACCACTCAACCTCAACGTGGATGCGGTCGCGGTTCAGCGCCGCCTCAGAAAGGTAGTTGGTCAGGGGGGCGGTCACGGATGCGTAGCGTCCGTCGAGGGGGCCCAGCGCAAGTTCGCCGGTGCCCAGGTCAATACGGCCAGAAGGCAAGAAGGTGTTATTGGTGTGAGACATAACTCTATTTTTGCATGAATTCGCCGAAAAAAAGAGGCGGGCAGAGCATATGGACGTGATGGGTGGCTGGGTTAGTTGCAGAAATATGACAAAACGAGGGGGTGCGGAGGGGGCATTTTTTGGGTTTTGAGGGGCAAAAACGTGCGAATTCTTCGAAACAAGCCTGAGTTATCCACAGGTTGGCGTACTCCGCCTGCACGGTCACCGCGGCAGATTTAGCCTAAAACAAACCCAAACACAGGACAGAAACAGGCGCACAAACAACCAGTCCAACCACCGAAAGGACGCCCCATGAACACAATCGTCGACACCGCACCGCCTCCCGCACCCCAGCTGCCCCGCATCGAACCAACCGATATCCTCCGCGCAGCAGGACACATGGGCATCGGCACCGCCGCCGGCCACGCCCTCGCCGAACAGCTCATGGCCGCCGCCGCCCTCGCCCGTGCCAAAGGCGCAGAACTCTCCCACAGGATGCGCACCGAAGCCCAAGAAATCCGCACCGCACACCAACGCGCCAACGAACTCAACGGCGACCGCTGGGCATCCGAAGCCGGACGCGCCTACCGGCGACAACTCGAAGAACACCGCGAAAAAATCCGCAACCAGGCCGAACAAGCCGAAGGCACCGCCGCCATGATTGCCGCAGCCGGAGAAGAACTCGCCAACGACCTCACCGGCAAAGCGCAGGCAATCAAAGCCGCCGCCTCCGCCGTAGATAACCTACTCGGCAAAATTGCCGACGGCGCTGCGGACGCACTCGAAAAGCTCAACCCCGGCGAAATCATCGCCCGCTCAGGCGTGCAAAAAGCCCAGTCAACGCTCGATTCGCTCATGCACGTGAACCTGCCCGACGGGCTGAGCTCGCTCATCCGAACCCACTAACCCCACCCTAGGAGACACCATGATTACCGGACCCACCGTTGCGCCCATCGGTGACCTCAGCAACTCCGCAGGGCCCACCGCAGGCACCATCAGCGTTGAGCTTGAAGAAATGCCCGCCATTGCCGACGGCCTCGACGCCGTCAGCCGCACCTGCGCCGACCGCACCATGCCGATTCTTGGCATCGCCACCGAGACTCGGCTCTTCCTCGGCATTAACGGACGTGCCCAGCAGGCTGCCGCTATTTGCGCCGTCCTTGCTGCAGACCTCGGTATGAGTGCCGCAAAGTTCGGCGTCACCGCAGCCACCGTCCGAGCCGCCCACAGCTCCTACCTGCAGGTTGAAAACACCGTCGCAGGCTGGTTCGAATCCATGGGCATCGCAAAGGACGGCAAGCTACCCGACGGACGCAGCACCCGAGGTCACTTCCGCGGCCTCATCGCTGGAGAACCCGGCGAAGCTACCTACCTCTTGAAGCTCACCATTCCCGAGCTTGGGTACTTCTCGGCATCTCGGACGCTACCGTATTCGCCTCTCGTGGCGGGTATTCTTTTCGGCTTCACCGCCTACATGGATGCCAAATGGAATCCTGAAATTGCCCGTCAGCGAGCATTTGACCGCCTTGCAAGCATGTTTGGCATTCCGCGAGGACTTGCTCGAAAGGCACTGGACGGTGGCCTATTCAGTATCGCCAAATCTGGAATCGATACCTTTCTTGGCGCTAAGGCTCATAATATTCGGACCGCTTCTGCCGACGAATACGGTATCGCTGCGCACCGCGGCGAGAAAAGCCAGCTCTCCATAGGCACCAGCTCGGAGCGTCTTATGGCAGCGGCTAAGGCACAGGATCAGGAATTTGAGCGTTCCCGCCAGAACCCCTCGACCGCTGAACGTAGTGCCGTGCTCGTTACCGTTATGTACGAAGCAGGGCACGAAGGCGACCCAGCCCATGCCCTGTATGTGGTGAGCGTTCCAGGTACCAACTTTAACTCCTGGGGCGGATCCATCATAGATGTCCCTGGTGCCGAACGCGAAGCATTGGGCAAAGATACTATGGAGAACCCCGCATATCAGATGGTTTTGCAGGCTCTACGTGATGCCGGAGCGCATCAGGGTGCTCGTGTGTACATGGAGGGCTTCAGCCAGGGCGCCATGATTGCCTACAACATGGCGAATAGTACTGAAGTCGCTCAAGAAATCAATATTGTGGGTGTTTATGCCCAAGGTGCTCCGCTACGAGGCCTGCCGGCTAAACGCCGTGATTTTGCTGTGGACTACGTGGAAGGAGACGGTGACTGGGTTCCTGACTCAGCGGTGAATCCTCTTGCCCAAATTTTCGGGGGAACATGGAGTCCTAATGAACGCGATACAGTAATCACCGTCAATAACCCTGAACATCATGGCGAGAATTACCACGAAGCACTAAAACGTGAAGGGCATAGTGGCAAGGTGCCTGGCGGCATGCGCGCTGCAATGGAGGGTAAAGAGTACGCGCTGGGGGAACAGAAGGTAACCTCAGCCTCAAGCCTGCCGGACGGTCTGCCTCCCGCTCTACGAGTGGGTATAACTATCAAACGTACCGAGGTCTACGGCGGGGCAGCCCTTGCATCAGGAACTGTGCCTGGCCCCTTGGGTATAGCTGAGCTGGCTGATGAGAAGCCAGGCGAGCGTCTGGGGCGGGCAAAGCGTGGTATCGAAGATACCGTCCCCGCCGTCATCGAGGGCGTCAAAAAGACCCTCCCTCGCCCCGAGCCGACTCCGCAGGAGAAGCCTCAGGCCCCGGAGCCTGCATGGCCCGAAACCCCCGTGCCGCCGATGCCCAAGGTGCCCCTCCTGCAGGGATACAACCCGCAGAATATTCCGCCCGCCATCAAGATGCCCGCGGACCTGAGTCGTCCGGAGCCTGCGCCCATCAAGATGCCCGCTCGAATCGAGGCAGAGGGGCAGCTGCCCCCTGCAAGTCTGATCCCGCCGGACATTCTGCCCAAACCTGCAGATCTGCATACGCACATCGAAAAGGCTGTTACTCAGCCAATCATCGATCAGCTACAGCTCCCTACAGTTGGTTCCGCGCTCAAGAATCCTCCAATCTTCGGAGTCGGGCAAGGCGGAGACTACGACAGTAGCGAGTCGCTCATCCCCGCCCTACCGAATCTGAAGCCTGCACCCATGCTCCCGCCCAAGAGCATTGACCCCGGGTTCCTCGCATCAACTCCGCCCGAGAACATCGACCCCGGGTTCCGCGCCCCAGGCCCTCCCGAGGACCTGACTCCCATCGAGGAGCGTGAACCCCTGATGGTCTAAAAGCCCTATCTCAACGGCTCGGTGGAGGGTGGAGGGGACGAGTAGAGTAGAGAAGAGAAAAGGAGGGGCGCCACCGGGAACAACCCCGGCGGCACCCCTCCATCTTTTCGTACAGCCTTTGCGTACAGTGTGTGCTTCTTTGCGCACAGCGCTCGCGGCTAGCATCTGCTGCCTGCACAGCTACAGTTTGCTTGCGACCTGCTCTCCAGGTGAGAAGCGTTAGCCTCCGAGCCGCCCGCAGGCACATACTGGAACCATGAGCCAGTCAGCTGAACACGCCAACATCCCGGTCCGCCCCGTCTTCAACACCCTGCCCAGCTACGCGGCAGGCAAGCCGCCCGCACCCGTTGAAGGCCTCACCCAGTACAAGCTCTCCTCGAACGAGAACCCGCTGGGCCCCGTACCCGAGGTGGCGCGCCTCCTCGCAGAATTTGTGACCGTGCACCGCTACCCCGACCCGCTCTCCACCGCCCTGCGCCACAAGCTCTCCGCACGGCTCGGCGTGGACGCTGACGACATCGTCACCGGTGCCGGAAGCCTCGGTGCGCTCAACCAAATCCTCAAAACCTTCGCCGGCGTAAACGCCGACGGCGTGCAGGACGAAGTCATCTACGCCTGGCGCTCCTTCGAGGCATACCCGATCCTCGTCGGCATTATGGGCGCTCGCAGCGTGCAGGTGCCGAACCTGCCCGACGGCTCACACGACCTGGACGCCATGGCGGCAGCCATCACCAATCGCACCCGCCTGATCCTGGTCTGCACCCCCAACAACCCGACCGGCCCCGCCGTCACCGAGAGCCAGATTCGTGCGTTCCTGGCGAAGGTGCCCGCCCACATCCCCGTGGTCATTGATGAGGCGTACTTCGAGTTCTGCGCTGCCTCCACCGTGCCGGACAGTGAAGAAGCCCCGCTGAACGGCATGGACATCTACCGCGACTACGAGAACGTCATCATTCTGCGCACCTTCTCCAAGGCGCAGGGCCTGGCGGGTCTGCGCGTGGGCTATTCGATTTCGCACCCGCAGATTACGCAGCACCTGCGCGTGGCGGCGACCCCGTTCGCCGTGACGGCGCTGGCGGAGGCGGCGGCTATCGCCTCCATCGAGCATGAGGATGCGGTGATGGAGCGTGTGAGCCACCTGGTCGCTGAGCGTGAGCGCGTGACCGCTCGACTGCGCGAGCTGGGCTACGATTTCCCGAGCACCTACGCGAACTTTGTGTGGCTGCCCCTGGGGGAGCGCACGGGTGAGTTCGTGCAGTTGATGGCTGAGCATGCGCTGTCGGTGCGTGCGTTTGGCACCGAGGGCGTGCGCGTGAGTATTGGCGAGGTGGAGGCGAATGACCGTTTCCTCTCGCTATGTGAGGTCTTCGCGAAGGGGCTCTAGAGCGTCTTGTGAAGGGGCGGGAGTGCCCACCCTGCCCTGTTTGAGCCCTAATTGAACAATGTACTATTTTCCCTTGTCGAGGTTTGTTTGGGCTTTTCAAATGGTTCTCGCGCGGGAAAAATGATGGCCCCAAAAAGCTCTCAATAGTTAAATTAAACCTCCTATATATTCCCGAAAAAGAATATATAGGAGGTTTAATTTAATGATGTTCAAATAGTGAATGACAGGGCATAATACGCTGTGTTATCAGCGTAACTGCCGCGAGATAAAGCCGGAAAGAGTAGACTGGTAACTATATATGCCCAGACCCTCACAGGCCTGCCGGAACACCTCAAACCCTGCACCATCAGGTGAACGTTGAGACTAAAACCCAAGCCGCTGAGGGCCAAGCCCTCGTCACGTGTGGAGGTTAGATGCACGAGAACGACAAGTACCCGGGAGTGCCCGAGCGCATCCAGCTCATGGATGAGAACGGCACCGTCCACGAACACCCCACCTTCAGCCGATACGTCAAAGACGTCGATGGTGATATCCTGCGCGAGGCCTACCGCCTCATGTACACCACCCGCCGCTTCGACGATGAGGCGACCGCCCTGCAGCGCCAGGGTCAGCTCGCCCTGTGGGTTCCTAGCCGAGGCCAGGAGGCCGCGCAGGTCGGTTCCGCACTCGCCTACGCACCCAACGACTACATCTTCCCCTCCTATCGTGAGCACGCCGTTGCCCTGGCGCGCGGTGTGGATTTCCGCGACCTGATTACCATCTTCCGTGGCACCACCACCCACGGCTGGGACATGAAGGCACACAACTTCCACACCTACACCAAGGTGCTTGCCGCCCAGACCCTGCATGCAGTCGGCTACGCCATGGGTCTGAACTTCGACGCCGACATCGAGGCTGAAACCGGCATCCGCCGCACCGGTCAGGGCCAGGCAACCGACCCTGCCGAGGACACCCAGAAGCCTGCCGTGGCGGTCTACTTCGGTGACGGCTCCTCCACCGAGGGTGACGCGCACGAGTCCATGGTTTTTGCTGCCTCCTACAACGCGCCGGTGCTCTTCTTCGTGCAGAACAACCGCTGGGCTATCTCCGTGCCCTTCGAGGTGCAGTCCCGCGTGCCGGTGTCCACCCGCGCCGCAGGCTACGGCTTCGAGGGTATTCGCGTGGACGGCAACGACGTTCTCGCCGTGCTCGCCGCAACCCGCTACGCCATGGAGAAGATCCGTGCCGGTGAAGGCCCCGTACTGATTGAGGCCGAGACCTACCGCCTCGGCCCGCACACCACCGCGGATGACCCCACCAAGTACCGCACCGATGCCGACCTAGAAGGTCCCCTGCGCCGCGACCCCATGTTGCGCCTTGAGAAGCACCTGCGCGAGCAGGGCTACGCCGATGATGCCTTCTTCGAAGAGGTTGCAGAATCTGCGCAGCAGGTCGCGAACGGCGTGCGTGAGGCAGTGCTGAACTCTGAGGTTGCCGACTTTGAGTATTTCTTCGACCGCGTCTACGTGCAGGAACACCAGCAGGTGGAAGACGACCGCGAGTTCTATCGTAACTACGTTGCAGGCTTTGAAGAGGAGTAAGCATGAGCGAGAAAATTGAACGTTTGACCCTCGCCAAGGCGATTACCCGCGGCCTGGAAGACGCCATGGAAGCCGACCGCACCGTCGTCATGCTCGGTGAGGATATCGGCAAGCTCGGCGGCGTGTACCGTGTGACCGAGGGCCTGCAGGCGCGCTTCGGCAACCGTCGCGTCATGGATGCGCCCCTGGGTGAGTCCGGCATTATCGGCACCTCCATCGGTATGGCCCTGCGTGGCTACCGTCCCGTGCCGGAGATTCAGTTCGACGGCTTCGTGTTCCCCGCCTACAACCAGATCACGAGCCAGCTGGGGAAGATTCACAACCGCACCGATAAGCAGTACACGGTGCCGGTGACTATCCGCATTCCGTACGGTGGCGTGATTGGTTCGGTGGAGCACCACTCCGAGTCCCCGGAGGCGCTGTTCGCCCACACTGCGGGTCTGCGTATTGTGACCCCCTCGACCCCGCACGAGGCGTACTGGATGACCCGCAAGGCGATTGAGTGCCCCGACCCGGTCATTATTTTTGAGCCGAAGCGCCGCTACTGGCTCAAGGGTGAAGTGGACTTTAGCGACACTTCCTTTAATCCGTTTAGCGCCCAGGTGGTGCGTGAGGGTACGGACGCGACCATCGTTGCGTACGGTCCGCTGGTGCCGGTTGCTCTGGCTGCTGCGGAGGCTGCCGTGGAGGATGGCCGCTCGATTGAGGTCATTGACCTGCGCTCGATTTCGCCGCTGGACGTGCCGACCGTTGCCGCTTCGGTGGCGAAGACTGGCCGCCTGATTGTTGCGCACGAGGCGCCGACCTTCGGTGGCATGGGCGGTGAGTTGGCTGCGGCGATTACGGAGCGTTGCTTCTACAGCCTGCAGGCGCCGGTGATTCGTGTGGGCGGCTACTACATGCCGTACCCGATTTCCCGCGTTGAGGAAGAGTACGTGCCCGATATTGACCGTATTCTTGAGGCGGTTGACCGCGCTTTTGACTACTAGGCATTCCCTGATCTGACGTATCAGCGTGTTGCGCTATGGCGGGTTGCAAGCCCGCACAGAATATTCCGTATAGGGCATATGCCCTAGTGAGAGGTAAAAATGTCCCAGATTTTCCCGCTCCCTGACGTGGGCGAAGGCCTGACCGAAGCAGAAATCCTCAGCTGGAAGGTGGCAGTCGGCACCGAGGTCGCCATCAACGACGTCCTCGTCGAAATTGAAACCGCGAAGAGCGTCGTGGAACTACCCTCGCCCTTCGCCGGCACCGTCGAGGCGCTGCTCGTTGCCGAAGGCGAAACCGTTGAGGTGGGCACCCCGATCATCAGCATCTCCGGCGGCGACAACGCACCCGCAACCCCGGCGGCACCCGCCGCGGCAGAGGCTGAGTCCGGCACCGCACTGGTCGGCTCCGGCCCCAAGGCGGACGCTGTGAAGCGCCGCGCCCGCAAGCGCCCCGCCTCCGCGGCCCAGCCCGCACAGGCTGTTGCGGCACCGGTCGCACCGGCTGTTCAGGCACCCGTGGCGCACACCCCCTCCGACCCGGTGAATCGCAACCAGGGTCTGCTGAGCGAGCTGGCTGAGCGCGCCTCCCGTTTTGTGGAGAACACCCCGCTGAACTCGATGGTGCAGCGCCTGGCACCCGAGCCCGCAGCAGCTCCCGCGCCGACTCTGGCTCCCGAGCAGGTTCCGCACCGCCCGACCCTCGCGCCGCCTCCGGTGCGCCTTGCCGCAAAGGAGCTGGGTGTTGACCTGGCGAACGTGACCGCTACCGGTGCGCGCGGCCAGGTGACCAAGCAGGACCTCATGAACTATGTGGCGCACCTGAGCGATGTGCAGCATAGCGGCGCCCGCCAGCCGTTCTGGCAGCCCGCAGCCACCCCCGGTGACCGCATTGAGCGCATCCCGGTGCGTGGCGTGCGTAAGGCTACCGCGAAGGCGATGGTTTCTTCGGCGTTTAGCGCCCCGCACGTGTCCATCTTCGTGGATGTTGACGCCTCCCGCACCATGGAGTTCGTGAAGCGCCTGAAGAAGTCCCGCCACTTTGAGGGCGTGAAGGTCACCCCGCTGCTGGTACTTGCCGCCGCGGTCATTTGGGCTGCTGAGCGTAACCCGCAGGTCAACGCGACCTGGACCGATAGCGAAATCCAGATTAAGCACTTCATGAACCTGGGTATTGCTGCGGCGACCCCGCGCGGCCTGATGGTTCCGAACATTAAGGACGCTCAGGAGCTGTCCCTGCGTGAGCTGGCTATTGCGCTGAACAACCTGACTACTCGCGCCCGTGAGGGTAAGACTCAGCCCGCTGAGATGGCGAACGGCACCCTGACCATTACGAACATCGGTTCGCTGGGTATTGATACGGGTACCCCGATTATTAACCCCGGTGAGGTGGCGATTGTTGCCTTCGGTACGATCAAGCAGAAGCCGTGGGTGGTTGATGGTGAGGTTATTCCTCGCTGGGTGACGACCCTGGGTGGCTCCTTCGATCACCGTGTGGTGGACGGCGACCTGTCAGCTCGTTTCATGGCTGATGTGGCTGCGATTCTTGAGGAGCCTGCACTGCTGCTGGACCACTAAGCGGAACATTTTGGCTAGTCAGCGCCGTATTGCTGGGTAGCTAAGGCCGTTTAGGATACAGATACTTAGATACAGAAAACCTCCGGTACCTTTCGTAAGGTACCGGAGGTTTTCTGCACGTTTTATCCCTATCGCAACGAGGCGCGGGTGCTTAGAAGACTAGGCGTCCTCGCGTGCCACCTGGTCGCTCGGGTACTTGTCCACGCGGCGGTGGTACAGGCGTCCCAATAGACCGCCGAGGATAGCGCCGAGGAAGCTCAACGCCAGAACCAGCAGAACCGCGAGCAGGCCGTTCGCGAAATCGCCCGCAATCAGCTTCTGCAACGACAGGGACGCGACACTATTCTGGAACAGCTGAGGCATGAGGAAGGTCGCCAGGGATCCGAGGATGAGCGCCATAATCTGCCAGAGCCACACGGCAATGCCCTGCTTCGCGCCGGCGAATCGTGCCATGCGTCCCGCCGCGTAACCGCCCACCAGGTAGGCGAAGAAAATGAGCACACTCAACGCCACCGCGACCGGCACGGCGTTCGACGCGCCGCTGAAGAGTCGGGAGACCACCGAGGCGTATTCGATGGACTCGCTCTGACCGGTCAGGGTCAGCCACGACTGGATAGCCCACAGGCCACCGTCCATGAGGGAGATGGTGATTAGCCAGCCGAGCAGGCCGGGCAGTAGGTGCATGCGGGAGTAGCGGCTCTTCTGCATGGACAGTGCGGTTGCGGCGGTGAGGATGGGTTCCGAGCCAGCGGCATCACCTGCGGGGGTGGGGATGACGAAGTGGTCATCATCCGCCGGATTAGCCTGCGGGGCGTTCGATGCCGCATGGGCGTTACCGGGTGCGGGCACCTCGTAGCTTGCCGCAGCGGTAGGCGCGGTAGCGGGGGCAGGGGTTGCGCCGCCGCGTACGTTGTCCGTGCTGGGGGCTGCGGGCTTGTCGAGCCAGCTGAGGTTGTCGGTAGCGGGTTCGCCCAAGTCAGCACCGGAGTCTGCACTTTGAGCGGCGCTGTTTGCGGAGAGGAGCGGCTGGGTTGCGGTAGCCGCCTCGGTGAGGGGGCGGGTCGCATCCTGCGAGGACTGCGCGGAGGACTGAGCCGAAGAGGCCGCCTCACGCGCCTTTTCGTGGGCGCGGCGTGCCGCGTTCAGCTCCTCATCGGTCAGAATCACGGTGGGGTCGTCGGAGGAGAATGCCGCCTCCCACAGGTCACTTTCGGTGGGGGAGGACGCCGCGGCGGCCGGGCGCTGCTGCGGGGTGTTGTTCTGTGCGTTCATTAAATCCTTTGGATTCTAGTCCTGGGTGCTGATTTAGCGGTTGCGGTCAGCGTAGAAGGCGCGTGCTTCTTCCAGGGCTTCTGCGGAGTAGGTGTGCGGGTATGCCGGGCGTTCGTTCTCGTCCAGGGTGCGGATGACGCGGCCGGGGTTGCCCACCACGAGGGAGTTAGCCGGGACGTCCTTGGTGACGACGGTGCCCGCGCCAATCACGGAGTTCTTGCCGATGGTCACACCGCCCAGGATGATGGCGCCGCCACCGATCCAGACGTTGTCTTCAACGGTGATGGGCTCGCCACCTTCCCAGTATGCGGCGCGGTCGACCGGGTTGAGCGGGTGGGTGGGGGTGAGGAACTGTACGTTGTTGCCGACGAGCACGGTGGAGCCGATGCGGATCGGGCAGACGTCCAGGAAGACGCAGCCAAAGTTGAAGAAGGAGCCGTCACCAATATAAGTGTTCACGCCGTAGTCGAAGCGTGCACCGGGGCGGATGTGCGAGTGCTCGCCCAGGTGGCCGAGGTGTTCACGGTAGACGTGCATTGCCTGTGCCTGCTCGCCGCGTGCGTAGTGTTCTTCGGCGAGGACGGTTGCAGCGTGGATGCGCTTAGTCTGCGCGGCGCATTCGGCGTCGGGCATGTAGGCGGCGCCGGAGACCATGCGGTTGAAGATGTCGCCGTTGGGGCGCTGCGGGGTGTGCATTAGTGGGCTCCTCCCAGAAGGTAAGCAAGTGCGATGATGGCCATTCCGAACAGGATGACGACTCCTCCGGCGATAGCGAATCGTTTGGAAATTTCGCGGAGGAGCTTCTTGAACTGCTCGTCAGTGATGTCTTGCTGTCGTTTACTCATGCTTTAAGTATCCCAGAGTTGCTGGGTTCTGCCTTAGTGTTTCGGCGTTTATTGCGGTATCTGGGGCGGGTGTACCGTGTGATTTTCAGCGTGGAAAGAAGCGCTGCTGAGTTGAAGCGTGAGGGTGTGGGAAGGCACAATCAATGCATGACTGAGGCTCAGAAGAACACGAACCTGCAGGATGCGGCGGCACCTGCATCCCCCGCTGGCGTATCGGCTGGTGCGCATCCGTTGGCGCATCGACCCTGGTTGAAGAATTATTCTTCGTGGACTGCCCGCGATATTGAGCTGCCCGAAACCTCGCTGAGCCACCTCATTGACGAGGCGGTCCGCACCGTACCCCACAAGGTGGCGCTGGAGTTCTTTGGCGCGACCACAACCTACGCCGAGTTGGGGGATCAGATTGAGCGTGCTGCGGAGGGTCTGCGCGTAGCGGGTGTGCAGCCGGGTGACCGTGTGGCGCTGATTTTGCCGAACTGTCCTCAGCATATTGCGGCGTTCTACGCGATTTTGCGCCTGGGCGCGATTGTGGTGGAGCATAACCCTCTGTACACGGGTGCCGAGTTGCGCCACATGTTTGAGGACCACGGCGCGAAGGTCGCGATTGTGTGGGATAAGATCGCCTCGCATATTACGGGTCTTCCGGCGGATATCCGCCCGAACCATATTTATTCGGTGAACATGATTTCGGCGATGCCCGCGCTGATGCGTACCGCGCTGAAGCTGCCGTTGAAGAGCGCGCGTGCTTCGCGTGAGAAGCTGACCGGTCCTGCGCCGGGTACGGTGTCGTGGGCTCAGCTGGTGAAGAGCGAGCGTATTGACCCGTCGCATCGCCGCCCGACCGCGCACGATATTGCGCTGCTGCAGTACACCTCGGGTACGACCGGCCTGCCGAAGGGCGTGATGCTCACGCACCGCAACCTGGAGTCTAACGGCCGCATGGGTGAGGCATGGATTAACCCGGGCGATGACGAGGTGATTTACTCGGTTCTGCCGCTGTTCCACGCCTACGGTATGACCCTGGGCGTGACGATTGCGTCGCTGTGCCGTGCCCGCCTGGTGCTGTTCCCGACCGTGGACATGGACCTGATTTTGAAGGCGATGAAGAAGACCCGCCCGACCATTCTTCCTGCGGTTCCGCCGGTGTATCGCCGCCTCATGGATGAGGCGAAGAAGCATGGTGTGTCCCTGGAGGGTATCCGTTACGCGGTCTCTGGCGCGATGAACCTGCCGCCTGAGCTGGTTGCCGAGTGGGAGGAAGCGTCCGGCGGTTTCATGGTGGAAGGCTACGGCCTGACCGAGTGCGCGCCGCTGGTGTCCTGCAACCCGCTTAATGACACTCGCCGTGCCGGTTTTATTGGTGTTCCGTTCCCCTCCACCGATATTCGTGTGGTGGACCCGGAAACTGGCGAGGATGTGCCCGATGGTGAAGAGGGCGAGCTGTGGGTGAAGGGCCCTCAGCGTTTTGCCGGTTACTGGAAGCGTGAGGACGAGACGGCGAAGACCATCACTCCCGAGGGTTGGCTGCGTACCGGCGATATTGTGCGCCTGGATGAGGACTACTTCATTCAGATTGTCGACCGTATTAAGGAAGTCATTATTACCGGCGGTTTCAACGTCTCCCCGACGGAGGTTGAGGTCGCCCTCAAGCAGCACGACATGGTCGCGGATGCGGCGGTCGTCGGTATTCCGCTGCCCGCCGGTGGCGAGATGGTCGTTGCCGCTGTGGTTGCCGCCCCGGGCCGAGTGGTCCAGGAGCATACTCTGCGCGAGCACTGCTACTCGAAGGTGACTCGTTATAAGGTTCCGCGCCGCATCGTGGTGGTGGATGATCTGCCCCGTTCGATGCTGGGTAAGGTTCTACGCCGTAAGGTGCGTGAGCAGCTGATTGCTTCGGGCGAGTTCGATCAGTAGTACTGGTTGATTCGCCGCCTGCTCGTAATGAGTGGGTTAGATGGACGCTGGCTTGGGTTTTTGTGCCCTTGCCGGCGTTTTGTGTGCGCCTGAATACACCGGTAATGACGCTTTATAACCTGGAAATAATCACCGCATGACGAAATATGACAAAATATGACGACCTTGACGTTCTGTGTCTCATGAATAGCTCTTAACTTCCACACCCGCCCCCGCCCGTGCTGTAATTGTCCCATCATCATTCCCATCGGACGTGCTAATACCAACGTCAGCACCCGGTGGAACGCATCATCATTCAACAGAAAGATTCATAGCCGTGAAGAAGTTTGCTGCTGCACTCGCAGTTGTCCCCATGGTCTTTGGCCTGGCAGCCTGCGGTTCCACCAACTCCTCCTCTTCCTCCTCTTCCGCATCCAAGAAGGTCACCATCGGTGTGGTTGGCTCTGAGAAGTTCAACAAGACCCTGAAGGAAGAAGCTAAGAAGCAGGGTATCGACATTGAGTTCAAGGAGTTCAGCGCTTACACCGAGCCGAACCCCGCACTGGACGCCGGTGACATCGATATGAACCGCTTCCAGCACATCGCGTACCTGTCCAACTACAACGTGAGCGCTAAGAAGGACCTGCAGATTGTCGGCCCGACCGTCATCTACCCGATGGCTCTGTTCTCCAAGAAGCACTCCAAGTTGGCTGACATCCCCCAGGGCGGCGAGATCGTTATCCCGAACGACACCGTGAACGAAGCCCGCGCTCTGAAGCTGCTGAAGACCAACGGTCTGGTTACCTTCAAGAACGCTGATGTTGACGCACCCACCATCGACGACGTGGACACCGCTAATTCCAAGGTGAAGGTCACCCCCGTCGACGCAACCCAGACCGTGGTTGGCATGGAGTCCGCTGACGGCGCAGTCGTCAACAACGACTTCCTCAAGGATGCAGGCCTGAAGCCCGCAGACGCCCTGGCTCAGGACGACCCCAAGACCGACCCCTCGGCTGTCAAGTATGTGAACCTCTTCGTTGCTCAGAAGGACAAGGCTGACGACGAGACCTACAAGAAGATTGTTGAAATCTTCCACACCAAGCCCGTCATGGATGTTGTTCAGGAAGAGACCCGCGGCACCGCTGTTGAGGTCAACGTGAGCACCGACGAGCTGCGTCAGTCCCTGGCTAACGAAGAAGCCAAGCTGCGCGCCAAGAAGTAATCTTCTGAATACACGCCTCTTCTAGGCATACGCAAAGGCGGTAAGTCTAAGAACCCGATGCGGGTGAAGGCTTACCGTCCTTTGCGTAACGGCGTTAAGGCCCTTTAGCGCCCCAACCACGACATTTACGGATACATATTTATGAGTGAACTGGCACAGAGCTTCGGCGACAGCACCTCGCCCATGGTGGTTCTGGACGGAGTCTCCAAGGTCTTCGGCAACGGCCCCAAGGCAGTAGTTGCTGTCGACAACGTCTCCCTCACCATTAACCGCGGTGAAATCTTTGCAATCATCGGCTACTCCGGTGCCGGTAAGTCTACCCTGGTCCGCCTCATCAACGGCCTGGAAACCACCACCAGCGGCACCCTGACCGTCGGTGGCTTCCAGATTTCCGGTAAGCGCGACTCTGAACTGCGTGAAGCACGCACCAACATCGGTATGATCTTCCAGCAGTTCAACCTGATGAACTCCCGCACCGTGCTCGGTAACGTCGAGTTCCCGCTGAAGATTGCCGGCTGGTCTAAGAAGGACCGCCGCGAACGCGCCCTGGAAATGCTTGAGTTCGTGGGTCTTGCCGACCGTGCAGGTCATTACCCGAACCAGCTTTCGGGTGGTCAGAAGCAGCGCGTGGGTATTGCTCGTGCGCTTGCGACCAACCCTGCCCTGCTACTGGCTGATGAGTCCACCAGCGCACTGGACCCGGAAACCACTCATGAAGTTCTTGCGCTCCTTAAGCGTGTGAACCGTGAACTGGGTGTGACCGTCGTGGTGATTACCCACGAGATGGACGTGGTCTCCAGCATCGCTGACCGTGTGGCAGTCATGGAGTCCGGCCGCGTGGTGGAGCAGGGCAACGTCTACGACGTCTTCTCCAACCCGCAGACCGACGTGGCAAAGCTGTTCGTGGCTACCACCGTGAAGCTTGCCCCCACCGGTAAGGAAGCGGCTGAACTGCGCGCAAACCACAAGGGTTACCTCATCAACGTTGAAATCGTGGAGGGTAACCAGGAGCTCGGTAAGGTGCTGTCCTACCTGGGTGCCCGTAACGTCCGCTTCAACATTGTGGGCGGCGGTATTGAGACTCTGCAGGGCAAGGCGTACGGTACCCTCACCCTGGAACTTCTCGGCGAAATCACCAGCATTGATGCCGCCGTTGCCGAACTGAAGACCGTTGCCCGCGTGCAGGAGGTGCGCTAAATGTTTGCTACTACTCTTCCGCTGGCTGCGTCTAAGACGGACTGGTCCGAGTTCCTGCCCGAGAAGCTGCTCCCGGCTATCGGCGATACGTTCTACATGGTGACTATCACCATGGTGTGCGCCGGTCTGGTTGGTCTGATTGTGGGTGCTCTGCTGTACACCACCCGTGAGGGCAACATCTTCCAGAACCGTTTCGTGTACACGATCCTGAATATTCTGGTGAACGTGATTCGCCCGATTCCGTTCATTATTTTGATTGCGGCTTTGGGCCCGCTGACGAGCGCCGTGGTGGGTACCCGCCTGGGCGTGAATGCGGCGGTCTTCGCGATGAGCTTCGGTGCTGCATTCGCTATTGCCCGTATCGTGGAGCAGAACATGGTCTCCATTGACCCGGGCGTGATTGAGGCGGCGCGTGCGATGGGCGCTTCAAAGCTGACCATCCTGTTCACCGTGATGATTCCGGAGGCGCTTGGCCCGCTGATCCTCGGTTACACCTTCCTCGTCATCGGCGTGGTGGATATGTCTGCAATGGCCGGTTATGTGGGCGCCGGTGGCCTGGGTAAGATTGCGATCGTGGACGGCTACCAGCGCTTCAACGATGAGATCACCTGGGCTGTTGTGGCGATTATTATCGTCCTGGTTCAGCTGGTTCAGTTCCTCGGTAACTTCCTGGCGAAGAAGGTTATGCGCCGATAAGCTCGTGCCCCTTGTAGGCCTTGTAGGTACTGTAGGTACGGCTGATACAGCATAGAAGACCCCCGGTCTGCTCCTTGAGGAGCGGGCCGGGGGTCTTTCCTCGTACCGGGTCTTTCTTGATGCTGCTACGAGGGCGGCGGGTGCAGCTTAGCCCTGCGCCGCCTCCAGGTACATATCCGGGGCGGGCTTACCGGTGGGAACGTCGTTGCTGCTGACCCAGGTGCGCACCAGCGGGGCGTAACCGTAGCTTTCCATTTTCAGGGTCAGAATGTTCGCGGTGGAGTTCGACGCCACCGCAACCGGCATGTCTATGACCTACACATCAACAACACCGCCAGATCACAGGGCGAATGCCCTCCGCGCGGAAGATTAGAGCCTTCCGCCATCTATGCGAAGAGCGAGCCGTTTGTGCTTCTTATGCTTCGCCAATCGACCGACCGAGCCGACCGACTGGCCTGTGTTGTTTGTTGTGATGCCCCTTGTGCTTTTCATTCAAATACCTTTGTGTATTTTGTTTGGAAAGTACAAGGGCATTCGCTTCTCTCTCCCCTCACCTCTCTCAACCTGAGCTGTGAGGTTGAGTCTTGGAACAGAAGGAGAGAAGCCAGAGAGAAAAAGAGCCTGAGCGTTAGCGAAGTCCGCTTAAGCGGACGTAAAATAAAAGTTCCTAGACCGTAGAACTGAAGTGAGAGAGTTGTGAGGACAAGACCAGAGTTATCTCCTGCTCGTAAGAGAAGAAAAGCATACGCACGTAGGAAAGAAGAAGAGAGGTGGGTGAAAGCAGCAGGGGAAGTGAAGACTGTTTACCGCTGTATCTGCGATAAGAACCTAGAAATGTGTAAGGCAGAGGAGCATCCGAAGCGCAATAAGACGACTTAGGATGTAAGTTTGCTGAGGAGAGAGAACGGGCTGGGAGCTTTAGCAGCTAAATACTATAGTGTGCAGTGGCGCAAATTGTTATTGAATCATTACTAAAATAATTTTGACTCCCATTTTGCTGATTGATATCATAAAAGTGTTCTGTTTCACATCAAACTAGAGATATTATCAACAGCTAGAGAGGGACAGTCAATGAAAAATGTTAGTAAGTCAATTGCAAGTTGTATTTCTGTAACTGTAGCGATAGGTGATTAAAGTGGTCGACACTAGATACATACCGGTACCTGAATTATGTTTCGCAGGTTATTCTTTCTATTATTTTACATCTTCGCATGATTCAATGTTTTATAATGTTGCCGGTATTTTAATTCTTTGTGGATTTGTTGGGTACTCTGCATATCGTGCAAATAAGAACTACGTACAACCTGCGGCATCCTTCATAAAATCCGTATTTTTTATGTTGGCTGTGGTAATTTTACAAGTGTATTGGCTTGACCCTTTGGCTCAGGTTGTAGTTCTACTTATGAGTATCCAGTACGCTTTTGTTTTCTATAAGCAACAGCCGAAATAAGCATCCTTGGAGTTCTAAAACACCTAGCATCACGAGAACCTGCCAATGTTCAGGTTCTCGTGATGTTTTGTATTGGTACCGTTTAGTGAGACTTTGGAAAAGTAGCGCTCCGCGAAAGTGCTGATGAGGTCAAAGGGCTACAAGAGCGGGTGCTAGAGAGGCAGCTGATAAGCATAGAAGACCCCCGGTCTGCTCCTTGAGG
>NZ_KV801776.1:0-62943 GCF_001810515.1 Rothia sp. HMSC075F09 | reverse complement strand
CTGCTCCTTGAGGAGCGGGCCGGGGGTCTTTCTTGATGCTGCCTATCAGGTGAGGCGGTGGCGCGGTGAGGCGTCTGCGGTACGTGCTTAGCCCTGCGTTGCTTCAGACTGCTGAGCTGCCTCAAGCTTGGCGATCCAGGTGCGTGCCGCCTCCCAGAGCTGCGGGTCATTGAACGAATCGAAGCGCCCAAAACCGGCCGGTGCCTTTGCCGGGTCGGTGCCTTCCGGAACGTAAATCATGACCTTCGTACCGGCGTCACGTGCCGCCTGCGCGCCCGCGGGGGAGTCCTCGAACGCCAGCGCCTCGTGACCTTCAAAGCCGAGGCGACGTGCCGCCTCCATGTACATGTCCGGGGCGGGCTTACCGGTCGGAACGTCGTTGCTGCTGACCCAGGTGCGCACCAGCGGGGCGTAACCGTAGCTTTCCATTTTCAGGGTCAGAATGTTCGCGGTGGAGTTCGACGCCACCGCAACGGGCATGTGCTCGCTCAGGAAGCTCAGGAACTCCTGCGCGCCCTCGATCAGGTCCACGCCGGAGCTGATGACCTCGTGCTCGGTAGCGAGCAGGTCCTTCATCACACGTTCATGGTGCTCGGCGTACTCTGCGGAGGCGGTGTCCGGCTTCTGGCCGTTCTGCGCCTCGTAGGAGAGCAGTGCAAGCTCCTCGGCGACATCGGCTGCTGCCAGGCCGGTGAGGCTATGCTCCACCTCCTCGGTGAAGGGAACAGACCAGCGGGCGAAAAGCTCACGCTGCACATCGTTCCAGACGGTCTCGGAGTCGAGGAGGATGCCGTCGCAGTCGAAGATTGCGCAGCGGGGGAACCAAACGGAGGATACTGTGTGTTCAAACATAATGTCAGTCTCTCACAGGGCTTGAGGCTATGGAAGCGGTGGCCCGGTGCGTGAGAAAACATGCAGAGCGCAAACCGGGTGAGGGTACAAAAGCACGCAACACAAACGTTGGACATGAAGAAACCCTCCCGCCGCATCCAGAACGGATGCAACGGGAGGGTAGCAGCCGTACAGCTTAGAGAGCGGACACCGGCTTATGAGTCACCTGACGCATAAACGGAATGGTCGCTAACAGGCCCACATAGACCAGCGCCAGACCCAGCGCAATAGCGCCGAAGGTCATACCGAACATCTTCGTCAGAATCTCACCGGAAAGACCCTGCGCCGCAATCAACGCCGTCAGCGGCAGACCCAGCAGCGCAGAAACCACGCTAATGAGCACCAGCGGACCGAAAACCACGGTAAGGCGCGAAGCCTGCAACATCCTCGTGGGGGTACCCATCATATTCAGCGAAGAGTACAGCGAACCACGCTCGTAAATGGCGGCGCTCTGGTTCAACACTGCGGAGAGAGTGATCAGCAGGTACGAGAAGAACAGCATGAGCAGCATGCCCTGGAACATGTCCGACATGATGGTCATGAAGGGGCCGGCGGCGGGGCCTACCTCCTTCGTCGTTTTGTTCATCTCACCCGCCAGAATCAGGATGGGGCCGAAGAAGGTCACCAAGAAGGTCGACAGTGCCACACCCGAAACCTGACGCCACGCCCCGCGCGGGGACTCCAACACCGCACGGTAACCCAGCAGAACCGACGCCTTCTGGGTCATGCGCACACGAATCTTTGCGTATGCCCACACCAGGAAGGTACCAATCAGGTCGATAGCAACCATCATCAGCAGACCCGGCAGAGCAATGAAAATCGCCAGGTTCTTAATCGCGCTATCGGCACCGCCGTCCTGGAAGGGTGAGAACATGCTAAAACCCTTCGAGGTCGAAGCCAGAATCATCACGGCAATGACCAGAACAACACCGATACCCAGAGCAATGTAACCGGCGGAACCGGCCTTCGCGCGGGTACGCACACCCAGCGGGCTGATGCTGACCTTCGCCAGACCGAAGAGGGAGCTGAGAGCCGCCAAAACCATACAACCCAGGAAGCAGTAGAAAATCACGCTCACCGGCAGGAGCATATTCTCAGCACCCAGCGGAACGTTCATGAAGTGCAAAGCGCCAAAGGGGAAAATCAGCACCAGGTAAAGCAGCAGACCGATGATGAAACCCACAAGAGAGTACACCAGCGCGTCCGCAACAGACAGACCCACAATCAGGGTCGTGGAGGCACCAATCAGGCGCAGGGACGCCAGACGCTCATCACGGCGGCGGGCACTCAAACGAGCAGCCGAAGCGCCCAGGGTAAAGAGCGGAACAATCAGCACCAGAGCGGCAACCCACGCCAAACCCATGTAGAGCTTCTGAATGCCCATCAGGTTGATCATTTCGTGGTCAACGTTGGCGTGCTCAAGCCACGTACTCAGCGCTTGAACACCACCGGCAACCGTCAAAAACAGTGCCGAGGAGGCGGCAAACGCCAGCACGGGAAGAATCGCCTGCGAACTCCATAGGGTTCGCTTGGCGAGTAGAGCATAGATTTGCATTATGCACCTGCCTGAGACTGAGCGCCGAGGTTCTGAGCACCGGGGTTCGGAGCGGGAACACCGCCCTGGTTATTGCGCTGGTCACTCACGATCTGACCGTCCTGCAGGTACACCACGCGGGAGCACGCCGCCGCCACGTTCGGGTCATGAGTAACCACCAGCAGAGTCTTACCCTGCTGCGGAATCATGGTCAGCAGCAGAGCCATCACCTCACGCGCGGTCTTCGAATCCAGCGCACCGGTCGGTTCATCCGCGAAAGTCACGGGGGCACCGTTCACCTGGGAACGGGCAATCGCCACACGCTGAGCCTGACCACCGGACATCTCACCCATACGGCGGTCCAGCATCTGTCCCAGACCCAGACGGTTCAACAGATCAGCCGAAATGGAACGCGCCTGCTGGCGGGGAACACCGGCAATCATCGCGGCGAGGGAAACGTTCTCCTCCGCGGTCAGCTCGGGAACCAGCAGACCCTGCTGGAACACGAAACCAAACGAGTTAGCGCGCAGGGAGGTGCGCTCACGCTCGCTGAGGGACTCCACCGCCACCTGACCGGTCGGGCCGTTGAACAGCACAGAACCGGCATCGAGCTTGATAATGCCCGAGAGCGCGTGCAACAGGGTGGTCTTACCGGAACCGGAAGGACCCATAATCGCCACGGACTCGCCGGGGAAAATATCCAGGCTCACGTTACGTAGCACCGGGTTATTGCCGTAAGACTTGTGCAGGTTACGGGCAGAAATAATTGCACCGCGCGCGAAGGGCGCCTGCTGCATCTGCTGAGGTGCCTG
Organism: Rothia sp. HMSC075F09; assembly: GCF_001810515.1. Lineage (NCBI taxonomy): Bacteria > Bacillati > Actinomycetota > Actinomycetes > Micrococcales > Micrococcaceae > Rothia > Rothia sp. HMSC075F09. Next base: position 59,706 of record NZ_KV801776.1, on the reverse strand, counting down.
AGCCGGGTAGCCCTGCGGCTGACCCTGATAGTAGCCCTGCTGGCCGGGCTGACCCTGCTGACCGGAATACTGACCCGCAGGCTGCGCCGCCTGCGGAGGGGTCATTGAATACGGGTTCTGAGCCTGGAACTGCGGGTTCTGGGTTTGAGGATGGTTCTGGGATTGAGGATTCTGCGTCATGACAACCTTCATTGGGTATGAACTAACGGAAGTACTCTTCTATCATCTCAGCTTCTTGGCGGCTCACCCCTCCGTCTGAGGGCTGAAAAATATGGGAATACCCTGAAAAAATTCGCCCGACCGGGCGCTCAACCACCCCGCAGCTCATACCGCGGTATGAGTGCGCTTCATGAGAGAATACGCCTCTTGCCCCCTTGAACTGCGCGGGGGCAATGCCATACTAGAAGGATGACCGACGCACAGAACACCCCCATCATCACTCCGGTAGCCGACCCCGAGGCAGGAACCCGCATCATCTTCCTGCGCCACGGCCAGACCGACTGGAACATTGACCACCGATTCCAGGGCGGCACCGACATCCCGCTGAACGACACCGGCCGCGAGCAGGTACGTACCGCCATCGGCGCCCTGAAGCAGGCAGAAGCCGACGGAACCACCGTGGACGCTATCGTCTCCTCGCCCCTTTCCCGCGCAGTAGAAAGCGCTGAAATCATTGCCGAAGGCATGGGCGTACCCTACCGCGGCGCCGTTGACGGCTTCCAGGAACGCTCCTTCGGCGACCTGGAGGGGCAGATTGCGACCCGCGAGCTGATTCTCGCCTCCCGCCAGTCCAACAACGCATACAACGTGGAACCCAAGAAGGACTTCCTCGCCCGCTCCCTCGCGGCGCTGAACCGCGTCCGCCGCGAATACGAGGGTCAGACCGTCGTGGTCGCCGCGCACGGCATGCTGATTGCCCTGAGCATGACCGCCCTGGTCGCTGAGCGCCACCCCGAACTGCTCAACGAGGACGGCATCTACCCGATCCCGGTGAACGCCTCCTTGACCGAGGTGCCCCTGCAGTACCTGGACAACGCGATCGACCGCCTGGTCGTGCAGCACCTCGAGCCCGAGCTGGGCCCCGAAGAGGTCCCGGCGGGCGCCGAGAACACGACCCTCACCCTGATCCGTCACGGCCAGACCGACTGGAACAAGGCGAACCTGATGCAGGGCATCACCGACATTCCGCTCAACGACACCGGCCGCGAACAGGCACGCACCACCGGCAAGAAGCTCGCCGACATGGGCCTGGAATTCACCGTGCTGGTGTCTTCGCCGCTCTCCCGCGCCCACGAGACGGCGCAGCTGGTCGGTGAACACTTCGACCTGCAGGTACACAAGACCTACCCCGAGCTGGTCGAGCGCGCCTACGGTGCCGGTGAGGGCCTGGACATTCCCGCCCCCGAGCGCCGCGCCCCGGAACGCTACTACCCGAACGTGGAATCTGAGCGTGACGTGTACATTCGTGCGGTGCGCACCCTGCGCAATATCGTGCGTGAGCTCTCTGAAGCTTCGGGCGACCAGAAGATTATCGCCGTCAGCCACGGCAGCTTTATCCGCCGCGCTCTCTCCGCAGCGGCCGGTGAAGAATGGACCGTGACCGTGCCGAACGCCGAACCGCTCACGATTGACGTGCCGGGCCTGTTCGCGTGGGACTCGACCAAGCAGTTTGACGAGGTGGGTCGCCTTGTTTGGTAAAGGTCGCTCTAGCGCTCGCGTGTGGCGGCTGATTCTCTGGCCGGCCACGGCGCTGTACTGCGCGGTGGTGGCGAGTATCGTGTTCGCTCCCGTGCACGTGGATGATAACGAGATGGGCGGCCGCCTGGCGCAGCTACTGGATACCGGCCACGCCGAGGGCTGGCTACCCGCGTTCATCACCTATTCGAGCATTGAGCAGCTTTCGAACGTCATCATGTTCATTCCGGGCGGCTTTCTCTTCGCCCTGCTGCTGAGGCCGAAGGCTCGCCCGCACGTGCTGTACGCGGGATTCCTGGTCAGCGCCTGCATTGAGACGATTCAGAGTTTCATGCCTGATCGCACCGGCGACCCGGTGGATGTGCTGATGAACGGTTCGGGTGCTCTGCTGGGCGCGGCGGGTGCCTTGGGTGTGCATCGTTGGCGTCGCGTGCGTCGCGAACGCAAGGGCAAGTAAACGAGCACCCAAATAAGCGCGCATTAATTGCATATGTTCTGCTGGTGGAGGCGCTGGTTTCGAGGATTTTCGGAGCCGGCGCCTCCACTTTTTGCCCTGTGAGGGCGCCGTGTAGGTGTTGGACACTGTGGGAATGGTGAGGGAGCGGGAAAACCCAACAGTTCATTAGGTCAAACAGACATAAACAGGCAACAGCTCGCAAATAGGTGTGGTTTCGGTAGGGAACAATCGGGTAATATTCCGGCAAATACAGCGTTTTATATTGACTTGCCCACAAAAACCCACATAAAATCAAGTATTACCCTAAAGCGTTCTGTCGGTTCGCTGAAACCATGTCTCTCACGGTCCTGAAAGCCGAGCAGAACGCAGAAAAGAACGCACAGATTTCCTCCCACTAGCCCAAAGGAACACCAGATTTATGTTCGCAGAAGAACGCCGTGCCGAAATTGCAAAGCTTGTTGCCTCCGCACGTCGTGTCAACGGCGCTGACCTTGCGCGCCGTTACGATGTGACCATGGAGACCGTGCGTCGTGACCTCGCCGCACTGGAAGAGGCAGGTAAGCTCCGCCGTGTTCACGGTGGTGCTGTCACCATTGAGCAGTCCACCTCCCTGGAGTCCTCCATCTCCTCCCGACAGGGCATGAACACCCCCGAGAAGCGCCGTATCGCCACCAAGGCATACCAGATGCTGCGCGACTCCGAGGCAGGCTCCATCGTCCTGGACGCAGGCTCCACCATCGAGATTCTCGCCGACCACATCGGCGCCGAGAACTTCAGCCTCAAGACCGGCAACGACCGCATCATCATCACCCACGCACTGCACATTGCAGTCAAGCTCGCCGAAGCCGAGGGTGTCACCCTTGAACTGGTTGGCGGCCAGCTGCGCAAGATGACCTGGGCTGCTGTTGGTGCACGCGCCGCAGAGCACTTCGGTACCATGCGCCCCGATATTGCTTTCATCGGTGCCAACGGCATTGAAGCCCACTTCGGCATCTCCACCCCCGGCATGAACGAAGCTATCGTCAAGACCGCAATTTGCAAGGCAGCCCGCCGCGTGGTCTTGCTTTGTGACTCCGCGAAGTTCGGTCAGGAATCCCTGGTCCGCTTCGCCGGATTTGAGGATATTGACACCCTCATTACTGATCGCGAGCCCGAAGGTGCCCTCCGCCAGGCACTCGAGGCCGCAAATGTTGAGATTGTGATTGCCTAATGATTATTACTTTGACCGCCAACCCCAGCCTGGACCGCACCATTGAACTCGGTGCACCCCTGGCTCACGGTGCCGTGCAGCGTGCTGTCGGTGCCGTACAGGATCCCGGCGGCAAGGGCGTGAATATTTCCCGTGCCCTGCAGGTTTCCGGCGTACCGACCCTCGCCATTGTGCCCGGTGAAGCCAGCGACCCGGTGCTGACCGCACTGCAGGCGGTGGACGTCGAGTTCGCTAACCTGCCCACCGGTGAGCCGATTCGCTCAAACATCACCGTGGTTGATCCGGATGGTACCACCACCAAGCTGAATGCCCCCGGCACCGTTTTTGATGCCGAACTGCGTCAGAAGCTGGACGAGCTGGTGGTTGAGCGTTCCAAGGGTGCCGACTGGGTGGTTTTGGCTGGTTCGTTGCCTCCGGGCCTGGAACCGACCTACTACTCCGAGCTGGTGGCGGCACTGCGCGCCTCCGGCTACGAGGGCAAGATCGCTATCGATACCTCTGAGGCGCCGCTGATTGCGACCGTCGCCGGTGAGCACAAGCCCACCCTGATTAAGCCCAACTCGGAGGAGCTGGCTCAGCTGACCGGTAGCGATAACTGGGAGGAGCTGGAGGCTAGCCCCGAGCTGACCGCCCGCACCGCCCAGAAGCTGCTCGGCGACGGCATCGAGTACGTGCTTGCCACCCTCGGCGGCGGCGGCGCAGTGCTGGTCACTGAGCAGGGTATCTGGCACGCTGTGCACGAGCCGATTCAGGTTCGTAGCACTGTGGGTGCCGGTGACTCGTCGCTGTCCGGTTTCTTGATTGCTCATACTCGTGGTGAGGATGCCCCCGGTTGCCTGGTTCAGGCGGTAGCTCACGGTTCGGCTGCTGCTGCTCTGCCCGGTACCCGCATGCCTTCGCTGGAGCAGACCACTCCTGAGAAGGTCACTGTTCGTCAGCTGCAGCTCTAATTCGGGCTGTTTTCGCACCTCCAGCTTTTATTCTCAGAAGGGAATATAAGATGGGGTGCTGTGCGCATATGTACACACATATCCGCACGCTGCACACTCAACACACACTGCGCACACTTTGAACTCATATAGGGGAGAAGCCCGGCACCGCTGAGCGAATCCCCGCCCCAACACATACCCGAGGAGGGAATATGTCTGATCTGATCACCGCAGATCTCGTCCTGCTGGACGAGAACCTCGGCGAGACCCGATTCGACGTAATTGCCAAGCTCGCCCAGGCAGTCGTAAATGCCGGACGCGCTACCGACTTCGAGCAGCTCTACGCGGCTGCCGAGGCACGCGAATCCAAGACTGACACCGGCATCCCCGGCGGTATTGCGATTCCTCACTGCCGTAGCGCCGCCGTCACCGAGCCGACCCTGGCAATGGCACGCCCCAACCCGGCAGTTTCCTTCGGTGCAAAGGACGGCCCCGCCGACCTGATTTTCTTCATCGCTGCACCCGATGGCGCTGACCAGGCTCACCTGAAGCTGCTCTCCACTCTGGCACGTTCCCTGATGAAGAAGAGCTTCACCGCATCCTTGCGCGAAGCCTCCTCGGCTGAAGAGATTGTTGAACTGGTCAACGGTGCGCTCGGCGTGGGCGAGAAGAAGGCAGAGGCTAAGCCCGCCGAGGCTGCGCCCGCCGCATCTGCCGCCTCCGCTCAGGAAACCCCCGCTGCTTCGGCTCCGGTGAAGAAGATTGTTGCTGTGACCGCATGCCCCACCGGTATCGCTCACACCTACATGGCTGCGGACGCCCTCAAGTACGCTGCTGAAGAGCTCGGCTACGACCTGAAGGTTGAGACCCAGGGCTCCTCGGGTAATGAGAAGCTGACCCAGGCTGATATTGACGCCGCAGACGCCGTGATTTTCGCGGTGTCCGTGAACGTGCGTGAGCGTAACCGCTTCGCGGGTAAGCCCTTTGTTGAGTCTCCCGTCAAGCGCGGTATTGACGAGCCTAAGGAAATGATCGCGGAGGCTCTGGCTGAGGCTGAGAACCCCAACGGTGCACGCGTTGCCGCTGCCGCATCCAGCGGTGAGGATAGCGCAGGCGCTACCGAAGGCGCTTGGGGCTCGCGCATCTACAAGGCTGTGATGACCGGTATCTCCTACATGATTCCGTTCGTTGCTGCCGGCGGTATTCTGGTCGCTCTGGGCTTCGTTTTCGAGGCAATTACGGTGCCGAACCTTGGCGATGTGAACACCAAGGCGATTCTCGACTCGGCAACCCTGTTCAACCTCGGTGATGTGCACTGGACCCTGTACCTGGGTGCTGTTCTGCAGACCATCGGTAGTTTCGGCCTGGGCCTGATGGTCCCGGCTCTTGCCGCGTACATTGCGTACGGTTTGGCTCAGCGTCCCGGTATTGCTCCGGGCTTCATCGCCGGTTCGGTGGCTCTTGCGGTAAACGCGGGCTTCCTTGGCGGTATTGTTGGCGGTATTCTCGCCGGTCTGATTGCGTACGCTCTGGGTACCCTGAAGCTGCCCCGCTGGCTTGGCTCGATGATGCCCGTGGTCATCACCCCGCTGGTGACTTCTCTGGTTGCCGGCCTGGCAATGTACCTGCTGCTCGGTGCGCCCCTGGCTTGGGTTATGACCACCCTGCAGGATTGGCTGACCTCCATGTCTGGCGGTTCCGCTCTGCTGCTGGGTCTGATCCTGGGCGCCATGATGGCTTCTGACCTGGGTGGCCCCATCAACAAGGCTGCTTACCTCTTCGCAACCGCTGGCCTGTCTTCGGGTGCGACCGTGAACCAGGAAATCATGGCTGCCGTCATTATTTCCGGTATGGTTCCGCCGCTGGCTATGGCTCTGGCAACCACCCTGCGTCCCAAGCTGTTCAACGAGAACGAGCGTGAGAACGGTAAGGCTGCGTGGCTGCTGGGTGCATCCTTCATCTCTGAGGGTGCTATTCCCTTCGCTTCGGCTGACCCGGCTCGCGTGATTCCTTCGACCATTGTTGGTGGCGCTATTGCCGGTGCAATCTCCATGGGTGCGCACGTGGCTTCCCCGGCTCCGCACGGTGGTATTTGGATTATTGGTCTGGCGCAGAACCCGTTGATGTTCCTGGCGGCTGTTGTTGCCGGTACCGTTGTTTCTGCGCTGCTGTACGTGGTGCTGAAGTCCATGGGTGCCCGCTCCAAGGCATCCGCATAAAGGCCGTATAACCTCACCTTCATTTGATCGTCTGTTTGCAGGCGTGAGCGTGAAAAAACACGTTACACTGTAGACAAACCACAGATAGGACATGAATTTATGACTACCTACAAGGGCGTCGGCGTATACGCCGGCCGCGTTATTGGCCCCGTTCTTCAGATGCCTAAGCCCATCGAGGAACCCAAGGACGGTCTGCGTCTGAGCGGTGAGACCGCTGAGGCTGCAGCGCAGCGCATCAAGGACGCTTCGGTCCGCGTGAAGGAAGACCTGCTCGCTCGTGCAGAGCACGCTAGCCGTGACGGCAAGGCTGTTCTGAAGTCTACCTCTCAGATGGCTACCGACCGTGCACTCATCAAGAGCGCTATTAAGCTGGTTGAGACTCAGGAGATGGCTCCCGAGCGCGCTATCTGGGAGGCTGCAACCTCCTTCGCAGACCAGATGGCTGCCCTGGGTGGCTACATGGCTGAGCGCGTCACCGACATCCACGACGTGCGTGCCCGCATTGTTGCTGAGCTGACCGACCAGCAGGCTCCCGGCATCCCCGTTTCTGATGAGCCGTTCATCCTGGCCGCTATTGACCTGGCACCGGCTGACACCGCGACCTTGGACCCCGAGAAGGTTATCGCTCTGATTACCTCTGACGGTGGCCCCCAGGCACACACCGCTATTCTGGCTCGCGGTCTGGGTCTGCCCGCTATTGTGGCGGCTAAGGGCGTGACCGAGATTGCTGACGGCACCGTCGTCTACGTGGACTCCAACGAAGGCATCGTTGACACCGAGCCCACCGACGCTGACCGTGAGGCAGCAATCAAGTACGCAAACCGTAAGCCTGTCGCTGACTTTGACGGTCAGGGTGTGCTGGCTGACGGCACCCGCGTTGAGCTGTACGCAAACGTTGGTGACGGCAAGTCCGCTGAGAAGGCTGCAAGCCTGAAGGCTGAGGGTGTTGGCCTGTTGCGCACCGAGTTCGGCTTCCTGGGCCACGACTCTGAGCCTTCTATCGAGACTCAGGCTAAGACCTACAAGTCCGTGTTTGACGCATTCCCCGGCAAGCACATTGTGGTTCGTACTCTGGACGCTGGTGCTGACAAGCCCCTGCCGTTCCTGAACGTGAACCCCGAGGAGAACCCCGCACTGGGTGTTCGCGGTTTCCGTACTGACTGGACCGTTCCGGGCGTTCTGACCCGCCAGCTGGAGGCTATTAAGGCTGCTTCGGAGAACTCCGACGCGGACATCTGGGTTATGGCTCCGATGATTTCGACCACCTCCGAGGCACGCAACTTCGCGAACATGCTCAAGGAGATCGGCCTGCCCGTTCACGGTGTGATGGTTGAAACCCCCGCAGCTGTGATGAACGCTGAGGCTATCCTGGGCGAGGTCGACTTCGTGTCCATCGGCACCAACGACCTGACCCAGTACACCATGGCAGCTGACCGTCTGCTGGGTGACCTGGCGCACCTGAACAACCCCTGGCAGCCTGCAGTGCTGAAGATGATCAAGATGACTGTTGATGGTGCTCAGCGTGCATCGGTCACCGCGGGTAAGAAGAAGTACGTGAGCGTCTGTGGTGAGGCTGCGGCTGACCCGGCTCTGGCTGTTGTTCTGATTGGTCTGGGTGTTGACACCCTGTCCATGAACGCTGGCGCTATCCCCGCTGTGGCTGCGGTTCTGAAGTCTGTGACCAAGGAGAAGGCACAGCAGATTGCGGCTATCGCTCTGCAGCAGATTTCTTCTGCTGAGGCGAAGGAGAGCGCACGCAAGGCTCTGCCGATTCTGGATGAGCTGGGCCTCTAAGCCTTAAAACGATTCCGGGTTCTGCCTGCCGCCCCTTGGTGGGGTGTGTTAGGCGGTGCCCGGGTCCATAAAAATGCCGGGTGCGGAGTTTTATTTCTGCATCCGGCATTTTTGTACTTGTTAGCGTACGGCTGAACGGTACAATTTATAGAGTAAGGGCGGGTCCTGAAGCGCCCCGTTCATTTAGAATAGGGACTGATATATTTTTGGTTCTTTGATCAAAGGAGAAACATAATGGCAGAGCGCGAAGCCACTATTGCAAGCCGTGTTGGCCTGCACGCACGTCCGGCAGCTATCTTCGCTGAGGCAGCTGGCGACCTCCCCGTTGAGGTGACCATCGCTGCTAAGGGTGAGCCCGCAGATGAGGCTATGGACGCTGCATCGATTCTGTCCCTGATGTCCCTGGGTGCAAAGCACGGCGACGTTGTTGTCCTGCGCGCTGAGGGCGAAGGTGCTGAAGAGGCTCTTGACTCGCTGGTTAAGATCCTCGAGACCGACCACGACGCTGAGTAATTGACTTTCGCCTCTGAAGTGACCCTGAGCGGTGCGCTTCGGATGCTGTGAAGGCTACAGCCTTAAAGCGTGAATATCCCGTCACTTCGGTGGCGGGATATTTTTTGTTATGAATAATTCATTTTTTATTGAGGCGTGAGTGGGGGGAGATAGGGGATATTTCTCTGCAAATCTTAATGTATATATAACCTTTATTTTTCCTCGAAAATAGCTCTAGAAATATCTCCCAAAATATCTTCTGTGCAGTAATGACCTGGATTTCTCTTCATATCAATGAAGCCTTCTGCCGTAAGTGCCGCAGAGCGCTTTTTGCTCACAAAATCACCGGGCAGAAAAGTGATATTTCTGCTCTCCAGTGCTACCGCAGAATCGTGCCCTTGTTAGACTAAATAGGCACTGTCTATCTGGGAGGGACATTGGCAGAATCGAGGAACACCCCCGCGACCCCCACATCGCGGGAAGCTTCGCATGCAGACGAAGCGAACACTGCCGCAATGGAAGGAAGCGAGCAGAACACCACCGCGGGCTACATCGCCGGTAAACGCGGTTTTCCCCTGGTTTCACTAGACCAGGTCACCGACGAGAAATTGCGCCGCGTGCTGGCTCAGCATGCTACCTCCGCGACAAGCCAGGAGAGCACCGTCGCTGCTGAAGCTGTCAGCGATGTACTGCAGGAGGCCGCAGCGGATATGGGCATCACCGCGCAGGAGCCGGTTGAGCCCACATGCGACCCCGAACTGACCCCTAACGGCCACGGCGCGCGTACCGTCATTGACCCCTCCCTCGTGCCTGATTATGAGCTGGACGCGTACCGTGAGGACCCGAACCCCGTCACCTCCAGCAACTTGGTAACCGAGGAGGCGCTGACCCGCCCCTCCCAGCCGGTGCCCATGACCGGCATGATTCCGCAGGTGCCTAACTCGCACGCTGCCCGACGTTTCGGCGCGGATCCTACCGCAATGCCGAAGACGGGGCCCGTCTCGATGCCCACCACCTCCGTTCCGCTGCTCGATGGGAGCTCTCAAGGCCTCCGTGGGCGCGGTAGCGGCAGCCGTTGGGGTTCGCGTCGCTTTCGTTCCTTCGTGCGCACTGAGGAGGCGGCACCCGCCGCCCCGCGCGGTGCCCAGCGCATCGCGCAGCGCCAGTTCGTGCCGACTATCCGGTCTGACGAGCATGAGCGCCGTGAGGCGTTCCGCCGTGAGAAGGAATACGCCCGCGATACCCTGAACTTCACTCTGCGCCTGGCGGAGGCGATGTTCCACTACGGTGCGGACGCAATGGACGTGGACTCGGCGATTATTGCAGTTTCTTCGGCGTACGGGCTGGACTCGGTGGAAGTCGACATTACGAACCAGTCGGTGACCATCAACTACACTTCGGACCCCGATATTTACATGGAATCCCGCATCGCCAAGCGCAATGCGAACGCTGAGGAGCGCTTTACCCATACCCTGGTGCGTGTGGTGCGTTCCTCCACTGAGAACTATGAGGCGCTTTCTGAGGTGTACGGCCTGATCTACAAGATCACTCGGGGCGGTATGACCCTGGAAATCGCCGATTTGAAGCTGAACCAGATTACGCACCGACCCAAGCCGTTCCCGCCTCTGGTGGTGTGGTTGGCGAACCTGGCGTGTGCCGGAACCCTGACGGCGGCGCTGGGTGCAAGTTTTGCGACGGCGTTGAGTGCGGCGATTATTTTTATTCCGGTGTACCTGCTGATTCAGTGGTTGAGTTCGATTGGTATTCCGGCGTTCTTTCGTATGGCTGCTAGTGCGGGTCTGATGACCTTCTTGGCGATTTGGCTGGGCGGTGAGGGATCCATTCTTTCGGTGTTGCAGCGTCAGGGGGAGGCGATTTCGGCGCCTCTGGTGGTGGCTGCGGGCATGATTATGTTCTTGCCGACTCCGCGCCTGGTGGGTGCCGTGCAGGACGCGATTAATGGCTTCCCGGTGACGGCTGCGGGTCGTTTCGTGTCTACGGGCATGAGCTTCTTGGGTCTGGTGGTTGGCATTGCGACCGCGGTGAGTGCGATCAATATTTTCAACGGCCCGACCCTGGATATTGAGCAGCTGCGTTTTGAGCCGACGACCCCGCTGGTGGCGTCGTTCTTCTTCCTGGTGGCGATTGCGACCTTTGCGATTACCTTGCAGACGAAGCTGGTGAAGGTCGGGTGGCTGATGGTCATCACGGGCTGCGGTCTGGCGGCGTATTACGGTTATGAGTTGCTGGCTGGCCCGAGTACGGGCCGCGGTCCGACGGCGTGTGCGGCGGTTGTGATTGGTGCGTTGAGCACGTATTTTGCGTACCGTCTGCATGTGCCTCAGGCGATCTTCTCGATTCCGGCGATTACGTTCTTGCTGCCGGGTCTGTCGTTCTTCCGTGGCATGTATCTGTTGACGGTTGAGACGGACGTGATTCTGGGTATGCAGAATATGATTACGGCGGTTTCGATTGTGGTGGCGATGGCTTCGGGTGTTGCGTTGGGTAATTACACGATGCAGTATGCGCTACAGCGTTTTACGACTCCGAGGAACGTGGAACCGGCGGATTCTTAGCCCTTTTTCAAGGGTATATAGCCGATATTGCATATATTGGTGGCGAAAAAGGGGCGGTAGCTTGCGAGTTCAACTCACAAGCTACCGCCCCTTCACTACGCCCAATGCGCCAGCTCTCATACTGGCTCATGTGCTGCGCCTAGCGGACCGTCCAATCCACCGGCTCAGCACCCTGCTGCACCAGCAGGGAATTTACGGTCGAAAACGGGCGCGAACCAAAGAAACCACGACGAGCAGATAGCGGCGAAGGATGCGCCGACTCCACGCTCGGGTACGGCTGCAACATGGGTGCGCACTTGCGCGCATCCGCACCCCACAGCAGGCCAACCAGCGGCTGGTTACGCGCCACCAGTGCACGGATAGCGCACTCGGTGATTTCCTCCCAACCCTTACCGCGGTGCGAACCCGCATCAGACTCGCGCACCGTCAAAACCCTGTTGAGCAGCATGACACCCTCATCAGCCCAGCAGGACAGGTCACCGTGATCAGCCGGGGCAATACCCAGATCGTCCTCAAGTTCCTTGTAAATATTGTTCAGCGAACGAGGCAACGGCATACCGCGGTGCACCGAGAACGACAGACCCATCGCATTGCCCGGAGTAGGGTAGGGGTCCTGACCGATAATGAGGACCTTCACCCCGCTCATCGGGCGGCGGAATGCATTGAAAATATCGGCAGCAGGCGGGAACGTACGGTACCCCGCCGCGTGCTCCTCACGCAGGAAAGCGCCCATGGCGTGAATCTGCTCTTCGACGGGGGCGAGTGCTACCGCCCAATCCTCGCTCATAATGCTGCTGAGGGGCTGGTTCATGAATCTCCTTGGGGAATCTCCTGGTGCTGACGCGACCCGGACGGTGACGGGGCCGGGCGCGGGATGAATGTTTCTCTTCTAGACTGAGGTCCTCCTCTAGACTAGGGGATGACAGATACACGCGCTAGAAGACGCCAGCCGCGGCAGACGAGCTGCAGACAGGAGGGAACGTGTCAGAACAGGAACGCGCTGAAACCGCACAGAGCCAGCCAGAAGCACAGAGCCAATTAGAAGCGCAGAGCCAGGCGGAAATAGAAAACCAGCCGGAAGCCCAGAGCCAACCCGGCGGGCTGACCCCGGTGGAGCGCCGCATCCTTGAGGTGGAGCGCCGCCGCTTCAAGCACCAGGGTTCCAAGGAGAAGGCGATTATCGCCGCCGGTTTCACCCCGATTGCCTACTATCAGCGCCTGAATGTGATGCTCGATGATGAGCGGGTACGCGCCGCAGCGCCGCAGATGATCGACGTTCTGCGCGCCCGCCGAGACGCTGACTAGGGGCTCGAATTGCGGGAGCCGTGCGAGCCTTCCAACTCCTGCATCCAACCCCGCACACCTTAGGTTCAACCAGAGATTGAACACTGTGCGGTGTCCGTCTCTTTCACAGCCGGTTGCGGGGCGTTCACATTGGTTCTCGCTAATTGAGCCGGTACTCTAGGTACTAGAACACCAAGACCGCACCTTCTGCAGCCGCGCCCGCGTGCCAGGCAGGGAGGCACGGTACCAGCCGGTAAACAGAGACCCGTGAAATGAGGATAAATGAGCTACCCCCGCGACGAATTTGATGAGGTAGACGAAAATACCGCCCGCCGCGGAACCTACCGCGCGGTCAATGCTGACCCGGCAAAGAGCCCCAAGGGCGCTATCCCCCTGGTAGCTGCAGGCGTAGTTGGTCTGCTCATCGGCGGCGCAATGTACGTGTACGCGCCGCGCACCGCCTCCCCGCAGTACTCGGCGTCCACCGCGAAGAGCAGCTCCGCCCCCGCAAGTGCGTCGGCGTCCTCTGCGCCGGCTAAGGCTTCTGCGTCGGCAAGCGCCACGAAGACCGGTCTGGCTGAGTCCATCTCTGTGGCGGTCTACAATGCGGCGGCTCCGGCGGGTAGCGCCTCCAGCGCGGCGGCTCTGCTGACCGGCTACACCATTAACGAGACCGCGAATTACACCGGTGTGGCTCCTGCAACCAGCGTGGTCTACTACGCTGAGGGCTACCAGTCGCAGGCGCAGAGCATCGCCTCGAAGCTGGGCATTACTCAGGTGCGCCAGGCGACCGCCAACGTTGAGATGGGCAACCACGAGGTCATCGTGATTCTGTCGTCGGATTACACCGCCTCCGCTACTGCCGCGGAATAGGTTTAGGCGGTTGCTCGGGTGATTCTAAGCCCGTGCCAGCTGTTTCATCCATAACGACTTCTGCTCAACCCCACCCGTGCGATCCCACCGATGCACAGGGCGGGGTTGATGCTTTTAACACCCCTCCCGCACTCCCGGCGGGCACACCGGTAACGCCCCTTTTGACGGGGTTGATGAGCGCAGATTAAGCACTGGGCGATTAACCCTTCAACCTTGGGCTTAAACGTTTGCTCCATGCCGGTGCGGGTGCCACAATTGATGTAGCGTTCGGGTACTTTATGCCCTGCTCTGCCCGCGCCTCCGTAACGGGGGTGTTGTGGAGGGGCAGCCACCCGATTTTAGATGTACCGCACCCGCAAGGGTGAAGGAAAAAATCCGATCGTCCAGGAGGACACTTATGGCAAAGCTCATTGCTTTTGACGAAGAGGCACGCCGCGGCCTTGAGCGCGGTTTGAACACCCTCGCCGATGCAGTGAAGGTGACCCTCGGCCCCCGCGGCCGCAACGTTGTGCTGGAGAAGGCGTGGGGCGCCCCCACCATCACCAACGACGGTGTCTCGATCGCGAAGGAAATCGAGCTGGAGGATCCGTACGAGAAGATTGGTGCGGAGCTCGTCAAGGAAGTTGCTAAGAAGACTGACGACATCGCAGGTGACGGTACCACCACCGCTACCGTTCTGGCTCAGGCACTGGTCCGCGAGGGCCTGCGCAACGTGGCTGCTGGCGCTGACCCGCTGAGCCTCAAGCGCGGCATTGAGAAGGCTGTTGAGGCTGTGACCGAGGCTCTGCTCTCCTCCGCGAAGGAAGTTGAGACTGAGGAAGAGATTGCTGCAACCGCGTCTATTTCCGCTGGCGACGCTGAGATCGGCAAGCTCATTGCTGAGGCAATGGAGAAGGTCGGCAAGGAAGGCGTCATCACCGTTGAGGACTCCAACACTTTCGGTCTGCACCTCGAACTGACTGAGGGTATGCGCTTCGACAAGGGCTTCCTGTCCGGTTACTTTGTGACCGACCCGGAGCGTCAGGAAGCAGTCCTGGAGGACCCCTACATCCTGGTTGTGAACCAGAAGATTTCGAACGTTAAGGACCTCGTTCCCGTCCTGGAGAAGGTCATGCAGTCCGGCAAGCCGCTGCTGATTGTTGCTGAGGACGTTGAGGGTGAGGCTCTGGCTCTGCTGGTGCTGAACAAGATGCGCGGCTCCATCAAGTCTGTTGCTGTGAAGGCTCCGGGCTTCGGTGACCGCCGTAAGGCTCAGATGGCTGATATCGCTATCTTGACCGGTGGCCAGGTCATTACCGAAGAGGTTGGCCTGTCCCTGGACGCAGCAACCCTGGATATGCTCGGTTCCGCTCGCAAGGTCGTTGTGACCAAGGACGAGACCACCATCATTGAGGGTGCAGGCGACGCAGCGGCTATCGAGGGTCGCGTTGCTCAGATTCGCGCAGAGATCGCTAACTCCGACTCTGACTACGACCGTGAGAAGCTGCAGGAGCGCCTGGCTAAGCTCGCCGGTGGCGTTGCTGTGCTGAAGGCTGGTGCCGCAACTGAGGTTGAGCTGAAGGAACGTAAGCACCGCATTGAGGATGCTGTGCGTAACGCTAAGGCTGCTGTTGAGGAGGGTATCGTCCCCGGTGGTGGCGTTGCTCTGATTCAGGCTGGCGTGAAGGTCTTCGACAAGCTGGAGCTGACCGGCGACGAGGCTACCGGCGCGAACATCGTGCGCGTGGCTATTGACGCACCGCTGAAGCAGATTGCTGCCAACGCTGGCCTGGAGCCGGGCGTTGTGGTTGACCGCGTTCGTTCCCTGCCTGCTGGTACCGGTCTGAACGCTGCGACCGGCGAGTACGAGGACCTGATGGCTGCTGGTATTGCTGACCCGGTGAAGGTAACCCGTTCGGCTCTGCAGAACGCTGCGTCTATTGCTGGTCTGTTCCTGACCACTGAGGCTGTTGTTGCGAACAAGCCGGAGCCCGCTGGTGCGGCTGCTCCCGGTGCGGACGCAATGGGCGGAATGATGTAATAACTTTTTGTCCCTGATGGGGCAAAAAGTTATGGAATCCGAAGGGCACGAAGTGACCTTCGGTGGTGAGATGCCGCTGGAAACTAACCCGGCATAATCACACCGCATCCGTATGAGGCGGGGGCGGCTACCCATGAAGGGTGGCCGCCCCCGCTTTTGTGTGCCCATGCGTCCTGTCCCGGCGGTGGAGGCGGTAAAATGGTTCCCCTATGGAATGTGCCTATTTTCGTGATGACCTCTGCTCCTCCTGCCCCAGCATTGAGACCGCCTACACCGCGCAGGTGCAGGCGAAGCAGGAGCATGCCCGCGCCCTGCTCGCTAACTACCCGCAGCTACAGTGGCTGGACCCGGTGACCAGTGCGGAGGCGGGCTTCCGCAACAAGGCGAAGCTCGTGGTGGGCGGTTCGGCGAAGAACCCGACCCTCGGCATCGTGGATTACCGTACGGGCGCGTCCACGGATCTTGGAGAATGCCCGCTCTATATGGAGCCAATTCAGGCGGCTATTCCGGTGCTGCGTGAACTGATTCAGCGCGCAGATTTGACGCCCTATGACATTCCGAATCGTCGCGGTGAGCTGAAGAATATTCTGGTGACCGCTTCGGCGGCGGGTGAGCTGATGGTGCGTTTCGTGCTGCGTTCGAAGAAGCTTCTGGTGCCGATTCGCCGCCAGATGGGCTGGCTACAGGAGCGGCTGCCGAACCTGGCAGTGCTGTCGGTGAACCTGCTGCGTGAGCCGGTGGCGCGCGTTGAGGGTGATGAGGAGATTATTCTCTCGGAGCGTCAGACCCTGCCGATGCAGGTGAATGACCTGACCCTGCATTTGCGTCCGCAGAGCTTCTTCCAGACGAACACGAAGGTCGCTGAGGCGATGTATGCGCAGGGCCGTGAGTGGGTGCGTGAGGTGGCTCCGCGCTCGCTGTGGGATCTGTACTGCGGTGTGGGCGGTTTTGCCCTGCATGCCGCTTCGGTGATGGATGGCGGCTCGGTGACGGGCATTGAGATTAGTGCGGAGGCGGTTGCTTCGGCACAGCGCACGGTCGCTGAGTACGGTCTGGAGGGCGTGGACTTTTCGGCTCAGGATGCGCCGGAGTTCGCGGTGTCTTCGGGCGCGGTGCCGCAGATGCTGGTGGTGAATCCGCCGCGCCGCGGTATTGGTGAGAGCTTGTGTGCGTGGATTGAGGGTTCGGGTATTGACCGTGTGGTGTATTCGAGCTGTAACGCGGTGACTTTGGCGAAGGATCTGGAGCGTATGCCCTCGTATGCGCCGGTGCAGGGCCGTGTGCTGGACATGTTCCCGCATACGGACCACTATGAGGTTATGACGTTGCTGAAGCGCGGGTAGGTTTCTCGGGTCAAGCGCTCATTCCTATCCCAAGTCCGCGAGCAGATACATAACACTAGGGCGCGAGCAGGTGATTTTTGGCCGAGCAGGTAGTATTTTTCCTGCATGCTCGGCCAAAAATCACCTGCTCGCGGTGTTATCAGGGTTGCCCGCAACGTGGCGGAGGTGAGGCGATGATGCCCCGAGGCGATATACAGAGCACAGTCATGCACCCGCACGGCTCTTTGCCTCATTCCGCGATTCCTGCGCCCGTATCGCTCGCGCAGTCGGGCCGAGAATGAACGTGAATACGGTGGCGATGATGAAGAGTGCCCCTCCGGTAACAATGGTGTTGATCGCGCCGAACGCTGGTACCGCCCATCCGGTGATGAGGTACCCGACCATACCCGCTAGGGAGAAAACCACACCCATGAAGCTGTAGACGCGCCCGCGCATGTGTTCGTCGATAGCGTCTGCGAAGAGGACTTGCCCGAGCACTTCTTCGGGTCCGTAGAACATGCCCCAGATGAACCAGAGCACGAGTACCGCCCACAGCGCCGGGTGTAGTCCCATACTCAGACAAACGGCGCCGTAGCCGAGTCCGGAGATGCACATCCACCCGCGTTTGGTCATACGCACCCGCCCGGCGCCTGTACCGACGCCGAGTTTGGCTGAAAGCCAGGAGCTGATCACGCATCCGGCGGCGTAGACGGAAGTTGCGATTCCGAAGGCGGTGTAGTCGTGCCCGAGGCCGCGGGTGAGGTATTCGAGCATGGGCAGGGTGGTGATGGGTACGGCGGCGATGGAGAGGAACCAGAAGGTGAGCATACCGCGCACGATGGGGTTGTGTGCGGTGTAGGCGGCGCCTTCGCGCAGGAGTCTGCCGGTGTGGTGTTCCTGCACGGTGGCGGTGCGTTCGGCGTGGGTGAGGTCGTAGTTGCGTATGGTGGCGACGGTGAGGGCAGCGAGCAGGTTGAGGGTGCCTGCGAATCCGACGGCGAGGGCTGGGGTGGTGAAGGATGCGACGGCGGCTGCGATGGTGGGGCCGAGGGTTTGGGCGAGGAAGATGAGGCTGCCGCGGCGTGCCATGTATTTTTGGTAGTCGTCGCCGAGCAGGGAGGGCATGGCGGCGGAGGCTGCGGGGGATGAGAAGGTGCCGAAGGTTGAGACGAGGAATGCGATGGTGAGGAAGGCGGGTAGTCCTGCGGCGGCGTAGAGGGCTGGGGATGCGATGAGTAGGGCGGCGCTGGCGAGCCTGAAGCTGACGGTGAGGGTTTTGCGGTTGAATTTGTCGGCGATAGCGCCTGCGAATGGTGCGAAGAGGATGACGGGGACTGCCTCGACGACCATGACGATAGCGGAGTGGGCGAGGTCGCCGGTGGCGCCGTAGGTCAGCAGGGGCATGGCGATAGCTTGGATACTGGACGCAAGAGCATCAGAAACCTGCGCGGTCAGGAGCGTGAGCTGCCCGCGTGCGTTCAGCGGCGTTGCTGATGTGGGTTTTGCGGTCGCGTCTGGTGTGTTTGTTGGAATGCGCGACGCAGGTGATTCAGGGTGCTCAGGCGAAGGGTCTGTGGTGCGTCTCATAATACTGTGGATTCTATCACGGGTAAGAACGCTGTAACCGAGGCGAAACAAGACACAAGATGCGCGAGCAGATAACAGTCCGTTATCTTCTCGCCGAAATATTATCTGCTCGCGGTGTTATCGGGGTTGCCCGCAACCGGGCGGTGGCGTCTCGGGCTGGTTGTGTCCGAGGCGCCACCGCTTTTTCGTTCCCCTCTAGCGGGCGTGAAATTCTATCCCTGCGCCGCGAAATCCTGTGCCGCGAGAATACCCGCCGCGTACGCCGCCTGACCCACGTGCTGGGTTGCGTCGTCAATCAGGCTGACCAGGCGCATACCGCGAGTTACCGGCGGAGTCCACGAACGGTCAATAATCTCGCTCAAATCAGCCTCGCTCAGTGTCTGCGCGTAGTCGGCGAGCGCCTCGCCGGTCGCCACAAGGTACTCCACCAGCAGGGCAGAATCTTCAACCACGATGGAGCGTGCCTGCTCGGCGGTGTGACCGTAGCCCATGGTGTCGCCGAGCTCGCCCAGGTTGAAACGCTCCCTGAAACCCTGAGTCTCCCAGACCTGCGGCTGACCATTCAGAGCAGAAAGCTGCATGTCCATTTGTCGTCCTGCATGCCAGAGGAGCCAGGCGATAGAGTTCGGGTGCCCACCCGGATGTGCGTTCAAAGCCTCGGGGGATAGCCCCTTGACGGCTACGGCGGCTTCGATGCCGGGGCGGCTGGCGGCGTCGTGCAGAATATCGTGGGTTTTCATGGAATCCTCCTGAAGATGCTGGCTCCTCGCAGGGAGCCGGGTAGTTTCAGTCTACGCCCGCGTGTTCGCTGCCTTGAAAGAGTCGCCTTGAAAGAGTCGGTTTGGAAGAAAAAATGTGACGCTCGGGAATAATACTTATTTCTTTCCGTTGAACTCTGTGAAGACATCATCATCTAAATTTCACAGGAGAATATTATGACCACCCCCGCTCAGTTGCACTTTGACATGGTCGTCATCGGCTTCGGCAAGGGCGGCAAGACCCTCGCTGGCGCATACGCCAAGACCGGTAAGAACGTTGCCCTCATTGAACAGTCCACCGGCATGTACGGCGGCACCTGCATCAACATCGGTTGCGTACCCACCAAGGCGCTCGTGCACCGTGCCGACGAGTTCCGCGCCAGCGGCGAGCGCAGCCTTGAAGAAGCAAACGCCGCATACGAATCCGCCGTGGTTTTCCGTGACAAGCTGACCGGCATGATGCGCGCCAAGAACCGCGAGATCCTGCTGTCCAACGAGACCGCTAAGCTCATTGACGGTCACGCACGTTTCATTTCCGACACCGAGGTGGAGGTCACCGCGGGTGAGGACACCCTGCGCGTTACCGCCGACTACTTCATCGTCAACACCGGTGCCGTGTCGGTTATCCCGCCGATTGAGGGTATCCGCGAATCTGAGCGTGTGCTCACCTCCACCGAGCTGCAGAAGCTCACCCCGCGCCCCAAGCGTCTGGGCATTATCGGTGGCGGCCCCATCGGTGTTGAGTTCGCCGGTATTTTCTCCTCCTACGGTACCGAGGTGACCATTCTGGACGGCGCACCCGCCCTCTTCGGCCGCTACGACGAGGACGTTGCCCAGGTTGCCCGCGAGATTATCGCAGACCAGGACATTGCCGCTCATACCGGCGTGCGCGTGCAGTCCTTCAATGACGGCGCTGACTCGGTGACCGTGACCTACCTCGACTCCGAGGGCGCTACCCAGCAGCTGGAGGTGGACTATGTGATGGTTGCGACCGGCCGCAAGCCCGCCACCGAGGGTCTGGGCCTGGAGAACACCAACATCGAAACCAATGACCGCGGCGCAATTGTCGTGGATGAGCACCTGCGCAGCACCGTGCCGAACATTTTCGCGCTCGGTGACGTGAACGGCGGCCCGCAGTTCACCTACATCTCCATGGATGACTACCGCGTGGTGCTCTCCCAGCTGGTCGGTGACGGTTCCCGCTCCACTAAGGATCGTAAGGCAGTGGCTTCGACCATTTACATGAACCCGCCGCTGTCTTCCGTGGGCCTGACGGAGCGTGAGGCAATCGAGGCTGGCCACAAGGTGAAGGTCGCTTCGAAGCCGGTTGCCGCGGTTGCCGCGATGCCGCGCGCGAAGACCCAGGAGAACCCGCGCGGCATCATGAAGTTCGTGATTGACGCGCAGAGCGACCAGATTCTGGGTGCCCAGCTGCTGGTAATCGAGTCCATGGAGGTTATTAACCTGGTGGCTCTGGCGATGCGCCACGGCATTACTGCTTCGCAGCTGCGCGATGAGATTTACACTCACCCCTCGATCACTGAGGGTCTGAATGAGGTTCTTGCCGTCGCGGCGCCTGTGAACTAGTTGAACTAGAATCGCGGCTGAATTCGCGGTTCGTATAGCGTTTCTGCTTGTCCGAGTGCTTCCCTGCCCGTTCCGCCCGTTGTGCTGTCAACGGGGGTGTGGGTGGGGAAGCATTTTTGTTAAGGCTCATATATACCTAGTAGCTAAGCATGCCCTAAGATGGTTATGAGATAAGCGCAAGCTCACCGATTGGGTGGTCAGTGTGAAGGGGCTCGGAGGAGACACCCACTCGCTGCTACACCCACCACAGCGCACCGCCTGCGCCGCGCATACAACCGAAAACCAAAGGCACGAACCGGGAGAATCATGGCACTGCCCAAAATCAAGCCCTACACCTACGTCGACCGTGAACACAGCAACCGCGTGAGCTGGCCCGTGGACCCCTCCCGCGCTGTACTGCTCGTACACGACATGCAGGTACACTTCGTGCAGGCTTTTGAAGGGGCTGACCTGGGGGAGGGTAACGCCAACCCGGACGCCCAGATTAACGTCGCTATTCGGAACCTGCGTCGCCTTATTGACGCCGCCCACGCCGCAGGAATCCCGGTCTACTACACCGCACAGCCGCCGCGCCAGAACCCCGAAGATCGCCGCCTGCTCATCGACTTCTGGGGCGACGGCCTGCAGAACGACGAATCCGCCCGCGTGCTTGACGAACTGGCACCCACCGACCGCGACACCGTGCTGACCAAGTGGCGCTACTCCGCGTTCGTGCGCAGCCCCTTCGAGGACCTGCTCAAGGAGTCCGGTCGCGACCAGCTCATTATCGGCGGCGTGTACGCGCACATTGGCTGCCTGACCACCGCCCTGGAGGCGTTCATGCGTGACATTCAGCCGTTTATGGTTGCGGATGCGCTCGCCGACTTCTCGGAGGAGGAGCACCGCACGGCGTGCGAGTACGCTTCGGGTCGTTGCGCCCGCGTGCTGAACACCGCCGATGTACTTGCCGACCTGCATGCTGCAGAAGGTGCTGAGAAGGCTGAGTCTGCTGAGTCTGCTGAGGAGGCGCGCGCATGAGCTGGGTCATTGTGACCGGCGCGAACGGCGGTATTGGTGAGGCAACCGTCCACCAGCTCATTAAGAACGGTTATTCGGTGTTTGCGGCTGACCTCGTGGAGCAGCCCATTGCCTCCTTCGGTACCTACGGGGACGCGATCTTCCGCTACCGCGCCGTAGACGTTACGAACGAAGAGTCCGTCACCGCCCTCGCCAACGCTGTAGCGGCACTCGACGAACCCATCACCGGTGCGGTACTCGCCGCGGGCATCGCCCACAGCCAGCCGCTACTGGAAACCAGCTTCGCCACCTGGAAGCGCCTGCACGCGGTCAACTCCGACGGCGTGTTCCTGTGCCTGCGCGAATTCGCGCGCATCATGATTGACCAGCAGGAAACCGACCCGACTAACAGCCGCTCCCTGGTGACGGTCGCCTCCAACGCGGCCCGTGTGCCCCGCGCGGAGTTTGGTGCCTACGGTGCATCGAAGGCATCGGCGGCGCGCGTGAGTTCCAGCTTCGGTCTGCAGCTTGCCGCGCACGGTATTCGCGTGAACTCGGTCTGCCCCGGCACCACCCGAACCCCTATGGTGACTGACGCCTGGGAGGGCGAGGACCGCTCCGCCCTGCCGGTTGCCGGTAACCCGGAAACGTTCCGTCTGGGCATTCCGCTGCGCCGTATTGCCGACCCGGCGGATATTGCGGCGGTCAACGCCTTCCTCATCTCGGAGGCGGCTCGCCACATCACCATGCAGGAGATTGTCGCCGACGGCGGTGCGACCCTCTAACGGCACCCCGCGTCCGGCGTTTAGATGCCCGGCGCGAACCCACACACCACTGATAGAAATACGATGACGAACCTTCCCGACTTTATCTTTTCCACCGGCACCCGCGTTCTGCGCGCATCCGGTGCGATGACCCCTGTCACCTTCGATAATGCCCTGGACGAGGCGAAACGTGCCGGTAGCGCCGTCGTGGGTCTGATTCCTTTTGACCCGGACATGCCCGCCTACCTCTTCGTGCCTGAACGCATGGAGGAGCAGCAGGTGCCGGTCCCCGAGCAGACCGTGGCGCTTGCCGAACCGGTATCGGTCACCGGCCGCCAGAACGACCGGTTCCGTGCCGCCGTGGCGACCGCCGTGGAGCGCATGAAGGCGGGTGAGCTGAGCAAAATCGTGCTTTCGCGTGTGCTCACCGCCCGCTACGCACCCGGCGCTCTCAACCTGGAAGCGCTGTACAACAACCTGCGCGCCCAGCAGCGTTCCGCATTCAACTTTGCGGTGCGCCTGCCCGAGGGCGAGCGCGGCATGAGCGGAAGCTACCTGATGGGTGCCTCCCCGGAGCTGGTGTTCCGCACCGAGGGCCGCGCCTTCAAGACCCACCCGCTTGCCGGTAGCGCCCCGCGCATTGCCGAGCCCGGTAGCGCCGAGGACGAAGCGATTCGTGACCGTCTGTTCGCCTCGCCGAAGGACCGCCACGAGCACGCCTACGTCATCAACGATATTGCCGAGCGCCTGGCACCCATCGCCGAGGAGCTGAACGTGCCGCAGGTGCCCTCGCTGCTGCAGACCCCGCAGCTGTGGCACCTGGCGACCCCCATCGACGGCGTGTTGAAGGAGGGGCTGACTTGCCTGGACGGTGCCCGCGCGATCCACCCGACTCCCGCGATTTGCGGTGCCCCCACTGAGAAGGCGCTGGAGCTGATTCGCCAGCTGGAGTCTTTCGAGCGCCGCTACTTTGGCGGTCTGGTCGGCTACATGGACGCCGAGGGTAACGGCGAGTGGGCGTTGGTGCTGCGCTGCGCCCAGGTCAGCCCGGATGAGGCGGTGCTGTACGCGGGTGCGGGTATTGTGGCTGAGTCCGACCCGGAGCTGGAGCACACGGAGACCGGCACGAAGCTCGGTAGCTTTGGTCGCGCCCTGGGCGTGGATACCCTGGGCGAAGATACCCCTTAGGTTCTGCCACGAACGCCTTTCGTGACTGCCTTGACCCGGCAGAATAAAACGACTGAACGCGCTCGCTGTTATGGCGGGCGCGTTCAGTCGTTGTTGTTATGGGGGAGCGTGGCTAGTCGGTGAGCAGACGCTTGAGCTCCAGGGGAGTGGCAACCGGCAGAAGCTGAGCCTCAAGCTGCACGGGCTCACCCTCGGCAGGGTTCTCCACAGCCAGGGCGATGAGCATCTTCTGCGCGTGCTCGGGGTTCTCCGCATCGGGCAGCGCCACGGGTACCCACTGCAGGCTAAAGCTCCGCTCGATAGCCTCGCCGCCGCCCTGAGGTGTGGGTGCGCTAAAGGTAGCACGCGCGGTCAAGCTGTCCTGAGTCAGTACGCGCAGGGCGGTCGGCTCGGGAACGTTGCTGCCCAGAAGGTCCCCCGGGACCTCCTCGTTCATGGCAAGTTCGAGCGCATCCAGCAGCTCATCTGTGAGCTGCACCCGAACCAGGGAGGGCACTACGCTCAGGCCGTGGCCGGTCGCTTTGAGCACCGCCTCCTTAGCGGTCCACAGCGCCACCGAGAACAGGTGCAGTACGGGCGCGGGGCGTTCCTGCGCCACTCGCTCATAGAACGCACGTTCTTCATTGGAGAGCGCTAGGCGCGCAAAACCGGAGAACAGACGCGCATCCAGAGTCTCAACATCCACACCGAGCACCGCCGAGGGGTTACGGCTAAACGCACCCACGACCAGCGGATTCACCTGCGACATATTGAAATTTACGCCCGCAATACGCGGCTTACCGTGCTTCTTACCGCTGGTGCACAGGGTGCAGGAACGATCCACCTCAATCTCAGAAGCGGCACTGGACGGCACATCCAGACGAGCCGCCGCCATGGCACGCATGAGCGCCTGAGTGCTCAGGTAGCTGACCGCCGCCGTGGAGGTCGGCAACTGCGCCGCATGCTGCTGCTCGGCAAGACCCAGGTAGCTCAACCAGCTAAAACGCAGGGAACCGTACATCGTGCGGGTGGGAAGAGCGAAAATCTGCACGCGCTCGCTCGGACGGGCGGTAGGGTGCTCCGGGTGCTGTGCGCTGGGTGTTTCGGGGGCAGAATAGCTCATAGGTTTAGTGTACCCGCCCGGCATTACGGCAATGGGCGCGTCCGAGGCTGCTTGAGGTTGTCCACAGCGGCGACCGCGCGCTACGCACCCTCGCCGCCGGTGCGGTAAAGTCATCACAGACATCATTACGGACAGCCGCCCGCACGATAGAGCAGCGGCACAGAAAGAAGGTACCGTGAACAGCACGCAAGAAATCATTGCCGCCGCAGACGGCTCGGCGCTGGGCAACCCCGGACCGGCGGGCTGGGCATGGTATATCGACGATGACCACTGGGCGAGCGGCGGCTGGGCGCACGGCACCAACAATATGGGTGAGCTCAAGGCTGTCCTGGATCTGTTCGAGGCGACCGCATCCCGCCCGGAGGCGAAGCTGCGCGTGTACTGCGATAGCCAGTACGTCATTAACTCGCTGACCAAGTGGATGCCCGGCTGGAAGAAGAAGGGCTGGAAGAAGTCTGACGGCAAGCCCGTGCTCAACCGCGACCTGCTGGAGGCGCTGGATCAGGCGCTGACCGGCCGCGACTACGAGTTTATTTGGGTGAAGGGCCACGCCGGTCACGAGCTCAATGAGAAGGCGGACTCCCTGGCGAATGGTGCCGCGCGCGCCTATCAGGAGGGTCGCGAACCTGCGCACGGCCCCGGCTTCGGTGCCTCTGCTGAACCTGCGGCTGCGGCTGTGGAGCTTGTGGCTGTTGAAGCGCCGATTGTGAATGCTCCGGCTGCAGAACCTGCACTCTCTGACGTTGCCCTCTCTGAGGTTGCGCTCTCTGGGGCAGCGCCCTCCGAGTCTTCCGCGGACGCCCACCTGCCCGTGCAGGAATTCACCGCAGCCGAGATTGAGAACGCCCAGCGCGGCGTGGAGAGCCTGCGCCTATCAGGTCTGCTGCGCCCCGCCTCCGCGGTGAACGCCCCCGACCCGGAGGCGGTCCGCACCCGCAAGGAACAGCTGGCGCTCGCGGCGGAGCGTGCCGCTGAGCGTGACGCAAAGGCACTGGCGCGCCAGCAGGAGACCGCTCAGCAGGCATCGAACGCCGCGCAGGCGGAAGAAGAGGATGACCTGACCGGTCTGGAAGAGTTCGCGGGTATGGACCCGAACGATGTTGACCCGGCGGAACTGCTGGGTGAGACGGAAGAACACGCAGAAGAGCAGACGGTAGAGCCCGCCGCGGCGCCCGCACAGACCGTAGAGTCCGCTCAGGTTGAGGCACCCGTGGAGGAAGCGCCCGCTTCTGCTCCCGCGCGCACCGCTCCCGCCGCGCCTGCTCCGAACCCCGCTGTCCTGAACCCTGAGGAAGCCTCCGCCGCAGAACAGCTGCTCGAAAGCCGCGGCTCCGCCATGGAAGCAGCGCAGCTGGAATCCATGCTGCACGAGCGACTGGTGTGGGTGACCGCCACCGGCAAGTCGGTGTCCCGCTCCTCGGTGCTGCAGTACCGTGAACGCGCCTTCACCCAGCAGGGTGCCCCGCTCAAGCAGGGCGTGCAGGTGCTGGATTCTTCTAGCGTGCTGGTCATGGCGGCGGTTGCCACCGCGCGCGGCCGCGTGAGCCGTTCAAGTATCTGGCATTACGACGCTGAGCGCGGCCTGTGGCGTTTGCGTTTCCGCCAGGAGACCCCCGCCTCCTAAAGCTGAGCTCCTAACGCTCAGCTCCTAAGGATTGGGCTCTTGAGCCCAAAGATTTCCGTGCAATAAAACCCCGCCGCATCCTCAATTGCGAGGATGCGCCGGGGTTTTCTCAATAAATGTTCGCCGCCTTCTGGCGAATCTGGCGGGCGGTGTGCCGTGCGGCCGGACCTTTTAGCCGCCCGGTCTACCGCCTGCCTGCGGGTGGGCTTCTGGGCTTATTGCCCTGCCCCCTTAGCCGACGAACATGGAGGCGTTAGCCTGCTCGGTGTCTGCGTAGTTCACACCTGCGCGGGTGAGTGCCTCGTTGATCTGGGTGATGGATGCTTCGACCTGGCGCTGGGTTGCGTGCCACTGGTCCAGTACGCCCTGGAAGTTAGCGGATGCAGAGCCGGTCCAGGAGCTCTGCAGATCGTGCAGGGATGCGGTCATACCGTTGACGTCTGCGGTGATGGATGCGACGTAGGATCGTGCCTGTGCGCTCTTGGCTGCGATGACTTCGGAATCGACATTGAACTGTGCCATGGTTTTTCTCCTTTGAGATATGTGAGATGGGTGGGGCGGTTGCCCCGTGGTGGTGCTTGGGGTTTGGATCTCTGGAAGGGTTGAGTTCCTGACCGGAAGCTTGTTATCACTATATATTTCAAAATGCATCAAATGAGCTAAAAAATGATTATTTGGTAAATCTGTGGATAAACCCGCCAGATTCGCTCCAGCATCTCGAAAAAATCGAAAGCCCTCCCGAAAATGACGCCGCCATGACGCACGCTAGATTGCCCCCGCTGTTCTTGAGCCGCCCAGCTTCTCCTCACTCGCGCTCTCCTCACTCGCACCGCCGCGAGTTATCGCCCCGCCGCGATATAGTCCCGCCTCCAGGGCACAGCAAAACCCCCGAACCGTAGAACACTCAAGTTCCACAATCCGGGGGTTTATGCGTCCGTGTTATTTCATCAGCTGATCGTCCGAGACAGGCGGCGGATAGAACGGCAAAGAAATCACGAAGGTAGCACCGCCACCATCGGTCTCTTCAATATGAATCCTGCCCTCGTGCTGCTCAATAATCGCAGCCACAATGGACAGACCCAGACCCGTACCGCCGGTCTCACGCGAACGCGAGGTGTCGGTGCGGTAGAAACGCTCGAAGACGCGCTCGCGGTCTTCGCCGTGAATACCGGGGCCGTGGTCGCGCACCTCCAGCACGGACAGCGGGAAGCCGGGAACCTCTTCGCGCACGCCCACCGCAATCTCCAGGGGAGAGCCGTCGGGGGTGTAGCGCATGGCGTTGGTCAGCAGGTTTGCCACGACCTGACGCAGACGCGATTCGTCGCCGAGCACGGTTGCGGAGGTCGGTGCCACCTCTTCGTTCAGGCCCACCAGGGACACTGCACGATCGGGTGCCGTAGCGTAGGCGTCGTTACTAGCGTCCACTGCCAGGTTGAACAGGTCGAAGGGCGCCAGCTTGGATTCGCGGCGCTCATCAATACGCGCCAGGGTCAGCAGGTCTTCCACGAGCTGACCCATACGCTTGGACTCCGACTCGATGCGGCTCATCGCGGTAGCAACGGCCTCGTCGGTGGGCAGAGCGCCCTGACGGTACAGCTCCGAGTAGCCTCGAATACTGACCAGAGGGGTGCGCAGCTCATGCGAAGCGTCACCCACGAAGCGGCGCATTTTCGCTTCGCTCTTCTCGCGGGCTTTGAAGAGCACCTCAATCTGGGCGAGCATCGTGTTCAGCGAAACCGCGAGGTTACCAATCTCGTTGCTCGGGTTGTAGTCCTCAATACGCTGCGAGAGGTCGCCGGCAGCAATCTTAGCGGCGGTCTGCTCCACACGCGCGAGCGGCTCGAAGGTGCGGGTCACAATCACCCAGGTCATCGCAATTGCGGAGGCGAGAGTCGCCAAACCAAACGCGAAGGTCAGCACACCCACGAGGGCGACCACCTGGTTCGTTTGTTTCAACGGCATGGCAATGATGAGGGAGGCCGCCTCCGGCAAACCTGAAGAGTCGTTGGCTTCAATGGGTACGGCGAGCACACGCCAATCGGAGGAACTACCCACCGAGTTGACGGTGACCGCCTCCTCGTTTTGCTTGCGAACCTTCTCTTCGGTCCAGCCCTGCAGCGCCGGCTCGCTGAACTGTTCGCTGTCCTCGGACTTGAGCGAGTACAGCACGTTGCCGTCCTTGTCGAGCAGGTACAGGCGGTAGGTGCTCAGGGATTGTTCCTGATTGCCGGAGGGGCGCACGGTTGCCAGCTGCACGAGTGAGGGGGCGCTGTTCTTCATCTCTTCATCCAGCTGGTGCACCATCTGGGCGCGCAGAGCGGAAATCGCCACCAGGCTCGTCACCGCAATGGAGAGGGCGATGAGCAAGGAGGTGATGAGCACCAGCTGGGTGCGAAGGGAGAGAGACTGGGGGATCCGGTCGAGGGGTTTGAGCGCCACGTTAGCCTCGAGAACCGCGAATCATGTAGCCCACACCGCGCTTGGTGTGGATGAGCGGCTCGTGGTTTTCACGGTTGTTGTCGATCTTGCGGCGCAGGTACGAAATGTAGGACTCAACGATGGAGGAGTCACCGTTGAAGTCGTACTCCCACACGTGGTCAAGAATCTGCGCCTTGGACAGCACGCGGTTGGCGTTGAGCATCAGGTAGTGCAGCAGGTTGAACTCGGTGGGGGAGAGGTCAATCTCTTCGTCACCGAGGAACACTTCGTGGGTGTCCACGTTCAGGGTGAGTGCGTCAACGCGCAGTACGGCGTCGTCCTCTTCCTGGATGCTGCGGCTACGGCGCAGAATGGCGCGGATGCGGGCGATTACCTCGTCGAGGGAGAAGGGCTTGGTGACGTAGTCGTCGCCGCCAGCACCCAGACCGGTGACCTTGTCTTCGGTGGCGTCCTTCGCGGTCAGGAAGAGCACGGGGGTGGTGGTGCCGTTTTCGCGCAGGCGGCGGGTCACCTCGAAGCCGTCCATGCCGGGCATCATGACGTCCAGGACGATGAGGTCGGGGTTTTCGGCGTGTGCCTTTTCGAGGGCTTCGCGGCCGTTGCCGGCGGTAACTACTTCAAAACCGGCGAAACGCAGGGAGGTGGCGAGCAGTTCAAGAATATTGAACTCGTCATCGACGACTAGGAGTTTTGCTTCAGCAGACATACTCTATCTTTCTCTCTGAATGGCAGGCTGTACTTGATAAGTGAATGATGTGTGTGAGCTTGCGGCTCAAATCTTTATGCCTTGTTGCGGCGCATGACCGACAGGATCAGTGCGGCCATGAGTGCAATAAAGGCGACGGGTAGGAGGACCAGCGGAATCTGGCTCATGAGGGCGGGCGGCGTTGCCCCAACCCACTTCATCACGAGCATGGCAACTCCGGTGAGCAGACAAAGCAGGGCGAGAATCGCGCCGCCTGCACCGAGCCAGCGGATGGCTCCGGCGTAGGGCAGGGGTGCAGGGGTCTGCTCTGCAGCGTTGTGCTTATCCTGTGCGGGTTCATTACTCATGGATTTAACGGTATCAGCTCACACACAGCTGTTCGTGGGCGAAGCCCCAGATTCAGCGGTTTGAGACCCAAATTCACAGCGTATGTGAAGCTTGGGGGAGCGGCCGCACTGTTTGCGCACGCGAGATGCTTTAATAGGGGTATGTCTGAACAGGTTATTGAACTGCTCCCCGAAACTACGCCCGCTACTGACGCGCCCGCAGAGTCCGTTGTGCCTTCTGCCGCGCCTGAGAGCGCTGACGAGGGTAGCGCTGTACCTGCTGAGACTCAGCCCTCCGTGAACGCTGAGGAGCCTGAGGTGGCTGAGACGCCTGCTGAAGAATCTGCTTCCGAGGAATCCGCTACCGAAGAAACTGAACAGAACGAAGACTCCACCCCCGACCCCTTCACCCCGCTGGATGAAGAGGTAGGTGTCCCCTCCCTGGGTGTTCCGCACAAGCTGCGCCGCACCTCCAAGGTGGATGAGATTCTTGCCGCCGCTAAGGACGTAGCGCTGCAGGGTGTGCGAGAGATCGCCCCGGCACACGCTATCGGTCTGGTTCACCACGTGCGCGCCGAGGAAGAGCGCCTGAGCACTCACCTCTTTGAGTGCACCCTGCCCGGTTACCGTGGCTGGTTCTGGTTTGCTACCCTCTCGCGTGCGCCTCGCTCCCGCGTGGCAACAATCTGCGAGGTGGGCCTGCTGCCCGGCGACGACGCGCTCATTGCGCCGGATTGGGTGCCGTGGGCTGACCGCGTTCGCCCGGAAGACCTGGAGGAGAACGCCGCGCAGGAGAACGTAGAGCAGGAGAATGTAGAGTTTGATGCAGCTACTGAGGAATCTGCTGAGTCCGGTGAGCCCGTAGAGAACAACTCGGCGGAGAATGAAACCGCGCAGAACGCTTCTGCTGCAGAGGAAACTGCCGAGGCTGAGTCCGCAGAGTAAGCCTACCGTCTACTCCTCTTAATAAAGGGGTGGGTTAGCAAAAGCGTATATATGAGGTGTCTTGAGTCGTCCAATGAGTTTTCATTGGGCGACTCAATGACTTAAGCCGTGGCAAAAGCCGCTGAAAAAGTACATAATAGATTATTGAATTAAGTAACGACTTAGGCAGTGCTATCTAAGTACTGTTGCGGTGAAAGCTGGGAGAGATATATGACAGACCTCATCGATACCACAGAGATGTATTTGCGCACCATCCTCGAACTGGAGGAAGAGGGCATTGTCCCCATGCGTGCGCGCATCGCTGAACGACTCGAGCACTCCGGCCCGACCGTTTCCCAGACTGTGGCACGTATGGAGAAGCACGGTCTGCTCACCGTTGAGCCGGACCGCCACCTCGAACTGACCGAGGAAGGCCGCCACAAGGCGGTCGAGGTGATGCGTAAGCACCGCCTGGCTGAGCGACTGCTCTCTGACATCATTGGTCTGGAACTTGAGTACGTGCACGAAGAAGCATGCCGCTGGGAGCACGTCATGAGTGACAAGGTGGAGAAGCGCATCCTGGAGATGCTCAAGGACCCCAAGTTCTCCCCGTACGGTAACGCTATCCCCGGCCTGGAGGATCTGGGCCACAGTAGTGAGAAAAACGACGAGCGTACCGTGCCCATGTCCCTGGCGGCACGCGACTCCGGTCCCGAGGACCGTTTCACTATTTCTCGCTTCCCCGAGTCCATTCAGACTGACGTTGAGCTGTTGAAGCTGCTGGCTGACGCAGGTATTGTTTACGGCGCTTCGGTGTCCGTGGTTGCTGGCCAGGACGATGACGTGATTGTTCACGCTGATGGCGAAGAGGACACCCTCTCCCTGGATATGGACGTGGCAAACGCAATTGTGGTCAAGCGCGGCGGCAACCTCTAAGCTCTAATTCTGAGAGTCCGCTAACCCAGTTCACGCTAAACGGTGGTATCGCCTCCCTTTGTGGAGGAGGTGCCACCGTTTTTGTGCACGTGTTAGGGCTGCTCGGCCTTGCGGGGGAGGCTTCGGGGGAGCTGAGGTGCCTAGTGGACGGGGTATTTCAGAGTTTGGTCATGTGCGCGGGCGCATATACTCCTCTCTCAGAGTTTTAGCAACTGCGCTTGAGTGCATTTTTCGGGTTTTTCGCTTAAATCTGAGGTTGAAACTGATGGAAACGCCGATGTTTGAGCAATCTCTGGGAGTGGACACTTAAGAGATAAGGGTCATTTTTAAGAGTTTTGAACCCTGTCCTTAAGGGGGTACTGGTGCATTAAAAGCGAATGTGCATCCTTGTAAAATACCTAGTCAAGAGCCTTAAGCGGTAGCTGTTGGTTCCATTGAGAGGGGGTCAAATGCCTGGAGTGCCAAGTTTTCCCCCCAGGGTGAAAGTTCAAAATTTAAGCCCGAATGAAGTGACAACTGGGAGTTTTCTGTGTATTCTCATTTCTGTGCCCAAATCCTCATCGTAAGAGGGCACCGTCGAAGCGGTTCCGCTGAGTTCTGCCAACGCTTCGATGTACGTCTACCCAATATGGCAGAAGCGGGGGACCCAATCCCCAAGCTGGGATACGGCATCTCAATCGAGAAGCCTCGGGGCTAAGTCACTTCGGTGGCCGAGCGAATCCATGCTCGAGCCCGACAGCTCACCTCGTCAGGCAATGGAGGAATTACCAATGGCTAAGAAGATCGTACGTACCGCAGGTGCAACCCTCGCAGCAGGCGCAATCCTGCTCGGCTCGACCGTTCCCGCGAACGCATTCGCACAGATCCCCGCTGCGGCTGATTTGTCCTACGACTACACCAACTACGAGTTCGACTACACCAGCTACAACACCCCCGCAACCACCTACGTTGCACCCCAGGCTCAGGCACAGCAGACCTACGTTGCTCCCGCAGCAGCTCCGGCACCCGTAGCTGAGACCACCTACGTAGCACCCCAGGCTGAGACCCAGCAGGCTTACGTTGCACCCGTTGCAACCGAGGCTCCCGCTGCACCCGCAGCTTCCTCCGCTTCCACCGGTAACGCTTCCCGCGACGCAATCGTTGCAACCGCAATGAGCGGCCTGGGCGGCGCATACGTTTGGGGCGGCAAGACCTTCGGTGCATGGGACTGCTCCGGCTTCACCTCCTGGGTTTTCGCTCAGCACGGTATCAAGCTGACCGCTTTCACCTACGCAATGAAGAACGAGCTGCGCCCGACCGCTAACCCCCAGCCCGGCGACATCGTCTTCCAGAACGGCTACAGCCACGTTGGTATCTACCTGGGCGACGGCAAGATGATCTCCGCTCTGAACCCCACCAACGGTACCCTGGTGCACCCCACCTCCTGGATGTCCGTTGACGGCTACTACACCGCTCTCTAAGCCTTAGCGCATAAGAGCTGGGTCTAGCCCAAAATACTTCAAAAAGGCGCCTACCCCGCACGCGGGTGGGCGCCTTTTGTGTACCCGAGATTTGTGTACCCGAGAGATTCCATGAAAATACCGCCGAGAGCGCACCTTAGTGTGGGTGCATTCTCGGCGGTATGTGTTTTAGGTGTATGCGGCTAGGATGCCAGAGTCTGCAGAAGCCCCTGCGGGTCCTGCTCCCACTCGCTGAGCTCAGCTTGCAGATTAGCCCGCGCGGGCTCCTCCCAGAGCTGTAGACCCTCCTCGGAGAGGAAGATGCGTTTACGCCCCAGGATCGAACGCAGGAAGGTCGTACGACCGGCACGGAATGCCTCATCGTCAAGATGGGAGTACTCGCTACGCACCCCGCGCAGGTAGCGGCGGTAGCGTGCCGAATCAGCCGCCAGGATAGCCATATCGGCATCGAGGAAAAACTGAATATCCGCCGGCTCATAGCCCGCCGGTAGGTCGGCAGACTCGGGCAGCTCGTGGGTTGCCGTGGCACGCACCAGAAGGCTCACCATCTGCAGCTCGTCACCACTGAGCAGGCCCGCGGTAACCAGCGGCTCCAGGGAGGTGTTCGCCAGCTGCTCGCTACGGCGCTCATCCTCACCCGGCGCGCCCTCGTACACCGCGTCGTGGAACCACGCCGCCAAAACCAACGCCAGGGGAGTAGAACCCTGCGTGCGGTGTGCGTAGAGACGGTCCAGATCGGTGAGCATCTGCGAAAGGTGCCCGCTGTGGTGGTAGGCGCGGTGCGGCTGCTCCCATGCCTGCAACAGGCTCTCACCCAGTTCCGCTACCTGCGCCGTGAGTTGAGCTTGGCTCACGGAAGGAGCCTCCACATGCTTGAGGCGGGGTGTAAACGCTGCCTCCCAGGCGCGAAGCAGACGCGGGCGAATCTTCTCGGGGCGCTCCTTCAGGGGAATCCGCAGACCGCTCGCAATGAGCGTGCGAGTCAGCTGCGCGCCGCTGAGCTCCTTCGCGCCCGCCCGTACTAGATCCTCGTAGAGGTGCGCCGGAACGTCGTAGTGGTCGCGGTCGAAGGCACGCTCACTGATGCTCGCAGTCGCGGCGAACTCGTGCAGTTCCGCCAGGGATGCATCGGAGATGAGATGTGAGAAGACGGTGCCGTGCGCGGGCCAGGTGGGCGGGTCAATGTAGATGCTCATTCGTACATTGTAGGAGCGGTTCTGCCGCCGGGTGCGGGTGTCCTCAAGCGGTGAACACAGGGCGGTGAACACGGGCTGTGCGGACCCTTGGTGCGGGGTGCTTTATACTGGATAGGTACGCCCTCGTAGCTCAGGGGATAGAGCACTTCTCTCCTAAAGAAGGTGTCGGACGTTCGAATCGTCTCGGGGGCACACAGAACCGGCATTCACCCCGGTACAAGAAACCGCCCGTCGCTTGCATTAGCAGGCGCGGGCGGTTTTCTTATCTTTGCTCGAATGAGAGGGCGGCGGATGACCGAAAGGGTGGGAGCTGCGGAGCAAATGCGGTAGCATGGAATATCGAACGTGTATTCTAGGCAGCGAGGTAGACGAT
Organism: Rothia sp. HMSC075F09; assembly: GCF_001810515.1. NCBI lineage: Bacteria > Bacillati > Actinomycetota > Actinomycetes > Micrococcales > Micrococcaceae > Rothia > Rothia sp. HMSC075F09. Next base: position 24,869 of record NZ_KV801776.1, on the reverse strand, counting down.
GAGCGACAAGCCCGAACAGCAGAAGCAGCCCTTCACCGAACAGGACGGCCTGTTCGCCGCCGAACTCGTCACCCCCGCAGCACCGGTAGACCCTGCACCAGTGGACGAGCCGCCCTTCGACCCCTACTACGACGTACCCCCTGCCGAGGACGACTACTACGCCCCTCCCACGGACGCCGCAGTGATGGATGCTCCGGTGATGGAGGCGCCCGCACAGGACGTACCCGCCGCCCTGCCTGCCGGCATGCCCGCCTACGGTGCCCCTGCTAATAGTGTGCCCGTTCCTGTACCCGGCGCACCCGCAGCCTTCACCGCCGCAGACCCGCTCGGCGACTTCATGCCGCCCGCCTACCGCGTCGGCGGCTACGGCGAGGACTTCGATCCCGCCGACCCCTACGGCGAACGCACCCACAGCCTCAACGCTGTTGACCCCGCCTCCCTCACCGCGGGGCTCAACGAACGCCAGGAAGAGGCCGTACTGCACTCCGGCTCGCCCCTGCTCATCGTCGCGGGTGCGGGCTCCGGCAAGACCCGCGTGCTGACCCACCGCATCGCCTACCTGCTCGCAACCCACCGCGCGACCCCCGGCCAGATTCTCGCCATCACCTTCACCAACAAGGCTGCCGCCGAAATGCGTGAACGTATCGAGGCGCTGGTCGGCCCGCGCGCCAAGCACATGTGGATTTCTACTTTCCACAGCTTCTGCGTGCGTGTGCTGCGCCGTGAGGCCGCCGCCCTGGGGCTGAAGTCCACCTTCACCATCTACGATTCGACCGACTCGCAGCGCCTGCTGAGCCTCATCATTAAAGAGCTCAACCTGGACACCAAGAAGTTCACCGCTAAGGCCGTGGGCAACCGCATCTCCGCGCTGAAGAACGAGCTGGTCAGCGCCGAGGCGTACGCATCCCGCGTGGCTAGCGATAACCCGTACGAGAAGACCATCGCGCAGATTTACACCGTCTACACGCAGCGTCTGCGCGCCGCTAACTCCCTCGACTTTGACGACCTGATTGGCCGCACCGTCTTTTTGCTCAAGAAGTTCCCCGAAATCGCGAACTACTACCGCCGCAAGTTCCGCCACATCCTCGTGGACGAGTACCAGGACACCAACCACGCCCAGTACCAGCTGGTGCGTGAACTGGTCGGCGCCCACACGAAGGCACCGGCTGACCGCGGCCCCTACCCGGACGCCGTGCCCCCCGCCGAGCTGACTGTGGTCGGTGACTCCGACCAGTCCATCTACGCCTTCCGCGGCGCGGATATCCGCAATATTACGGACTTCGAGAAGGACTACCCGAACGCCCACACGATCCTGCTGGAACAGAACTACCGTTCCACACAGAACATTCTCTCCGCGGCAAATGCGGTCATTGAACGCAACCCCGACCGTCGCCCCAAGAAGCTGTGGACCGCCTCCGGCGCGGGTGCGAAAATCATCGGTTACGTCGCCGAATCCGAACACGCCGAGGCACGCTACATCACCCGCGAAATTGACCGCCTTGCCGATGAGTACGGCGTGCAGCCCGGTGACGTCGCAATCTTCTACCGCACCAACGCGCAGTCCCGAACCCTCGAGGACATGCTCATGCGTGCCGGCCTGCCCTACCGCGTGGTCGGTGGTACCCGCTTCTACGAGCGTAAGGAAATCAAGGACGCCCTGGCGTACCTGCGCGCCCTGAGCAACCCCGATGACGACGTGAACGTGCGGCGCATCCTCAACGAACCCAAGCGCGGTATCGGTGCTAAGTCTGAGTCCGTGGTGGCGGAGTACGCGAGTGCGAACCGCATCTCTTTCTACGCCGCCGCACGCCAGGCAGCCGACATCCCCGGCCTGGGTGCCGCCGCGGTCAAGAAGTACGCCGAGTTCGTGCGCCTCATGGACGACCTGGCGCAGATTGCCCGCACCGAACCCGCCGCAACCTGCCTGGAAGCGGTCCTGGAACAGACAGGGTACCTGGCGGCTCTGCGCGCCTCCAAGGACATTCAGGACGAATCGCGCGTGGAGAACCTCTCCGAGCTGCTTGACGCCATGGTCGAGTTCGAGACAGAGAACCCCGGCGCCGACCTGGAGCAGTTCCTCGAACACGTGGCCCTGGTCGCCGACGCCGACTCAATCCCGAACCGCCCCGCCAGCGCGGAGGGTGAGAACGCCTCCGCCGCACAGATTGCCGCCGAAGCCGCCGAGGCGAAGGCGCAGGGTATGGTCACTCTCATGACCCTGCACACCGCCAAGGGCCTGGAGTTCCCCGTGGTGTTCCTGACCGGCATGGAGCACGGCCTGTTCCCGCACCAGCGCGCCCTGACCGATGAGAAGGAAATGAGCGAGGAGCGCCGCCTGGCGTACGTGGGTCTGACCCGCGCCATGGAGCGCCTGTACCTGACCCGCTCCGAGACCCGCACGATGTGGGGTAAGAGCCAGTTCAACCCGCCCTCGCCCTTCCTGGAAGAAATCCCGGAGGAGCTTATCGAGTGGAAGCGCACCGCCGGTTTCTCAGGCTTTGGTGCCTCCGGCATGGGTGCGTACGGCGCTCGCGGCGGCAGTTCCTATGGAGGAAGCTCCTACGGTGGTGGCTACGGCAGCGGTTACTCCGGCGGTTCGCGCTCCGGATACAGCTCCGGCTACGGTTCCGGCGGCTACTCGGGTGGTTACGGCTCCGGCAGCTATAGCTCGCGCGGCTCGTACGACCCCTACGAGTCCCGCCCCGCACGTCGTTCCGAGCCGTCCACCGCGGACATTAACGGCTCGGCAAGCTACGGGCTGGCGGCTGCCGCCTCCTCAAAGGTGACGAACCGTTCCCGCGTGCATCAGAGCAAGGAAATCCCGACCCTGGCGGTCGGCGATACCGTGCGCCACACCAAGTTTGGTGAGGGCCGCGTGCTCGCCGTTGAGGGTAGCGGCGATAAGACCGTGGCGAAGGTCCGTTTCGGTTCGGAAGAGAAGCGCCTGCTGCTGCGTTACGCGCCGCTGGAGAAGGTGAGCTAACGCGTCAGGCGTGCGAACCTAACAACGCCGATGGAGGGGCGGGTACCTGAGGGTGCCCGCCCCTCTTTTATGTGCTGTATCGGGCGTGTTGTCCGCCTGCTGAGAAGGTGGCCGGGGCTTTGCAGAGCACGGCGGTAAACGCCGCATTTTCGCCGGTATTTCGCGGCGGATGGGGGAGTGTTAGCTCGGGTTAGTTACCTGGTGCACTGCCTTTGGGTGGAATGTACCCAAAATATTTGTGAGCTGAGTCGCTAAAATCTCAGATTTGGGGCTCTGTGAGTGCGAGCTCACGCCGAATCCGATAGAGTAGAGACGAGAGAAATTCCCCGCGTCAATGATGCGTGTGCGCCGGGTGCGAGAGACCCCTATCGCACCGTACTGACCACACGGGGGAACCTCCTCTAATGAGACCAGGCCGAGTGCACCAGTACTCGGCACCACTTCGAAGAAGAAGGACACCTGTGGACCTTTTCGAATACCAGGCGCGCGAGCTCTTCGCAAAGCACGGTGTACCCGTGCTCAAGGGCATTGTTGCGACCACCCCTGAAGAAGCAAAGGCAGCAGCTGAGGAAATTGGCGGCCTGACCGTCATTAAGGCTCAGGTTAAGACCGGCGGCCGCGGTAAGGCTGGCGGCGTTAAGCTCGCAAAGTCCCCCGAAGAAGCTTACGAGCACGCTAAGGCAATTCTCGGCATGGACATCAAGGGCCACACCGTTCACCGCGTGCTGGTCGCTGACGGCGCAGACATCGCCGAAGAATACTACTTCTCCCTCCTGCTGGACCGTGCAAACCGCTCCTACCTGGCAATGTGCTCGGTAGAAGGCGGTATGGAAATTGAGCAGCTCGCTGCTGAGCGCCCCGAGGCACTGGCAAAGATCGAGGTTGACCCGCTGGTCGGCCTGGACCAGGCTAAGGCTGAGGAAATTGCTAAGGCAGCAGGTTTCTCCGCAGAACTGCAGGAGAAGGTTGTTCCCGTTCTCGTCAAGCTGGGCGAAGTCTACACTAAGGAAGACGCAACCCTGGTTGAGGTTAACCCCCTCGTTCTGACCCCCGAGGGCACCATCCTCGCCCTGGACGGTAAGGTCTCCCTGGACGACAACGCAGAATTCCGCCAGCCCGAGCACGAGGCTCTCGTGGACAAGTCCGCTGAGAACCCGCTGGAAGCTAAGGCAAAGCAGTTCGACCTGAACTACGTGAAGCTGGACGGCGAGGTCGGCATCGTTGGTAACGGTGCAGGTCTGGTTATGTCCACCCTGGACGTCGTTGCATACGCTGGTGAGAACCACGGCAACGTCAAGCCCGCAAACTTCCTTGATATTGGTGGCGGCGCGTCCGCTGAGGTTATGGCTGCCGGCCTGGAAATCATTCTGGGCGACGAGCAGGTCAAGAGCGTTTTCGTGAACGTCTTCGGCGGCATCACCGCATGTGACGCAGTGGCAGACGGCATCGTGAAGGCTCTGGAGATTCTGGGCGACGCAGCAACCAAGCCCCTGGTTGTGCGCCTGGACGGCAACAACGTTGCTGAGGGTCGCCGCATCCTCTCCGAGGCGAACCACCCGCTGGTTGTTCTGGCTGAGACCATGGACTCCGGCGCTGACAAGGCAGCAGAGCTCGCTCACAAGGCGTAATCGCCAGCAAAGGATTTCAAGGAAGTAATATGTCTATCTTTGTGAACAAGGACTCCAAGGTCATCGTTCAGGGCATCACCGGTGGCGAGGGTACCAAGCACACCGCACGCATGCTCGCAGCAGGCACCAACATTGTGGGCGGCGTGAACGCTCGCAAGGCTGGCACCACCGTCACCCACAAGGCGAAGGACGGCTCCGACATCGAGCTGAACGTGTTCGGTTCCGTAGCTGAGGCTATGGAGAAGACCGGCGCGAACGTCTCCATCGTCTTCGTTCCCCCGGCCTTCACCAAGGCAGCAGTTCTCGAGGCTATCGAGGCTAAGATCGGTCTCGTCGTCGTCATCACCGAGGGCGTTCCGGTTCAGGACTCCGCAGAGTTCTGGGCAGCCGCTAAGGCATCCGTGGACGAGAACGGCAAGCAGATCACCCGCATCATCGGCCCCAACTGCCCCGGCATCATCTCCCCCGAGGAGTGCCTGGTTGGTATTATCCCGGCGAACATCACCGGCAAGGGCAAGATCGGTCTGGTCTCCAAGTCCGGTACCCTGACCTACCAGCTGATGTACGAACTGTCCGACATTGGTTTCACCACCGCTATCGGTATTGGTGGCGACCCCATCATCGGCACCACCCACATCGACGCTCTGGAAGCTTTCGAAGCTGACCCCGAGACCGAAGCAATCGTCATGATTGGTGAGATTGGTGGTGACGCTGAGGAGCGTGCTGCAGAGTACATCAAGGCAAACGTGACCAAGCCCGTCGTTGGTTACATTGCAGGCTTCACCGCTCCTGAGGGTAAGACCATGGGCCACGCAGGCGCTATTGTCTCCGGTTCCTCCGGTACCGCTCAGGCGAAGAAGGAAGCTCTGGAAGCAGCAGGCGTGAAGGTCGGTAAGACCCCCTCCGAGGCTGCAAACCTGATGCGCGAAATCTTCGCAGCGAAGTAAACAGCATAGTATTGCGGCAGATGCCGGTAGTCCATGAGGCTACCGGCATCTGTGCTTTAACCGGGAACTCAACAGAGACAGTGCCGAAGAACGCCCAGAGGTGCTGGAGGGGAATGCACCGGGGAAAAGAGGAAGGTTGAGCCGCTCCAGCTGCCGAATAGTGCTGGGATTTGAGGATGCTTTTGAGATGTTTGAAACCGGGCGGTAGAACTTACGGAGGAAAGTAAGATTGTGCACATCCGCCCTCATAAGGTGCAGATATAACCTCAACCTTTGTATACTGGAGTGCATTGAGCCTAGTCAGAACCATTCTGAGCGGCTCTAAGAAACACCAAACACTCACAGGAGATCACTACACTCATGACTCAGCCCATCTCTCGCCGCACCATCGCAAAGGCAGGCGTCTGGTCCGCACCCGTCGTCGCAGCCTCCGCAGCAGTACCTGCCTACGCCGCATCCAAGGAAACCCCCGGCGTGCAGTACGGCGTGTACGTCAGCGTGCAGAACAACGGCGGCTACGTCGGCTACGCATCCTCCAACAACACCGGCACCATCAACCCGGCAAGCCCCGAGGCACACTTCACTGCCTCCGGCACCCCCGACTCCGACATCAACTGGGACGACGCAACCTCCAAGCCCAAGAGCGCAACCTACGTCAACGGCGAAGGTAAGTTCACCCCCGTCACCAACTCCCAGACCGGCGCAAACGGCGCATACATGTCCTCCAGCGGCTTCTGGTGGTCCGTACCGACCAAGGACACCGCAACCGGCACCGGCTACATCCCCGGCAGCAGCGTCACCCTCGCAGCTGGCGCAACCTTCGTAACCGAGGTTGAGTACACCGTCGCCGCCAGCGCACAGTCGCTCCTTAAGCTCGGTAAGATCAACGGTCAGGCATGGGCCCCCTCCGGTCGCAAGCTGACCGGTAAGACCACCGAACTGGTAGCCTCCGCAGGCCAGGCAAAGTACCTGTCCGTCGCGCAGACCGCCGGCACCTGGACCGCAGAAGTACCGACCGTCACCAAAAACTCTGACGGCACCTACACCTTCAAGGGTCGTATCGTCTACACCACCAGCAAGGCGTACACCATGAAGCAGTCCGGCACCAAGTACTACAGCCAGACCAACTTCATGCCGGCGCAGCTGCGCTTCCCGGCAAACGACGGCTGGGTTTCGTACAAGCAGACCTCCAGCGTGCAGGTCGCAAACCTGACCTACTCCGGCAACGGCGCGAGCGGTTCGGAGAGCGTTTCCGGTCAGGCCACCACCGCGGAGATTCACCCGTAATAGATCAACCCCTCATGCAGGGTAAGAACATATAGAAAACCCCCGGCGGATACACTGAATGTATCCACCGGGGGATTTCTGCATCCGAATAGTTCTCAAACGCTTGAAAACAAATTCCAGAGCGGCTATATACACTTGTCGAGAGCTTATTGGGGGTGTTGTAACTAGCCGACCGTCGTGCCGAACGCCAGACCCAGCAGGTAGGTCACGAACGCAGCGCCAAAGCCAATTAGAATCTGACGAACACCGCGCTTGAGCGGGGAAGCACCCGAAAGCAGGCCCACCACGCCGCCGGTGAAGCCCAGCGCCGCACCCACAAACAGCAGGGACAACACCATCGCGAACACACCCGACAAGCCAAAGATATACGGCAGAATCGGAACCAACGCACCCGAAGCGAAGAACGCGAACGACGCTGCGGCGGCACCAATATCGGTACCCAAAGCCACATTCTCCTCACGATCCTCTTCCTCGCGGTGAGACAGCGACGGATCGCAGTCACAATCCAGGTAGCCGAAACGCTCCATCGCACGGTGATGCGCCGCGTCCGGCTCCATGCCGCGGGCACGGTAAATGAGCTCCAGCTCGTTCGAATCCAAATCCAAATCGTGCGCAACACGCAGGGTCACCTGGGTCGGCTGGGAGGCATCCAGCAGCTCACGCTGAGAACGCACCGACACGAACTCACCCGCCGCCATCGACAGCGCACCCGCCAGCAGACCCGCAATACCCGACAGCAGAACCATCGAACTGGACGCGCCCGACGCGGTAATACCCATAGTCAGCGCCAGATTCGACACCAAACCGTCGTTAGCGCCAAAGACCGCCGCACGGAAATTACCCGAAAGCTTCTCGCGACCGTTAGTCGCCAGGGCGCGAATAATCTCCTCGTGAATCGCCTCGTCAGCCGCCATTTCCTCGGTGGCGTCCGGGTCCTCAGCGTAGGGGGAGCGGGACTCGGCGCGCTGAGCCATCGCAAGAATAAACACCGAACCGAAGTTCTTCGCCAAGAACTGCAGTAGCTGCGATTGCAGGGACGGGCGCACGTGTACATCCGCGTGCTCGCCGAGCATGTCACGCCAATGCTGCTGGTGACGCTTCTCCGCCTCAGCAACCTGCAGCAAAATCTCACGGTCGGTACCCTCGGCACGGCGAGCCAGGTAGCGGTAGATGCGCGCCTCCGACTCCTCATCGGCAAGGTAGCGGCGCCAACGCTTAATCTGCGTGGGGGAGGGGGAGGTAACGGCGCTATGGCGGGTGGCCTGCGGAGCCTCGGTAGCGGTGTTTTCCGGCTGAAGTTTCTCAGTTTCTTCGCCGTGCTCGTGCTGGGCGTGCGTGCTCATAGTTCCCTTTCCACGGGTGCCGTGCGTGCAGGGCTGGATCCCTGCGCCTGATGATGCGTTCATGTCTGTGTGCTCTGTCATGAACAGTGAACCACTCTAGAACACTCTGAACAGAAAATCTAGGACGGCCTAACCCGATAATAATGTTCGCCTCAACGTACTCTAGAGTACCCCGCGGGCGAGGCGAAACGTCGGGAAAAAGCACCGAAACAGCACAGAAACCGGGCGGGTGCACCCTCCATAAAGGAGAGCGCATCCGCCCGGTTTCGTGATTCTAAAAATTCGTGTCTTTAGAACGATGGCTTAGATGTTGCCTTCGCCGTTTTCCAGGAACGCGCGGATGAACCACTGGAACTTCTCCAGCTCAGCGGTCTGACCAATCAGCAGGTCCTCAGTGACGGGGTCGGACTCACCGGCAAAAGCAATAGCCTTGCGGTGATCCTTGATCACACGGGTGTACACGTCGTTCAGAGCGTGCAGGTGGTCAGCAACGCGTGCGCGGCCGACGGGGTAGTCCTCGACGGTGCGCTGTGCGACCAGTGCGCCAGCCAGGCCATTGGGGGTTGCGCCCAGGGTTGCCATACGCTCTGCGATGGCGTCGACGAACTCGCGGACGGTGTCGACCTGGGGGTCAATCATTTCGTGAACGGCGATGAAGCCGGGGCCGGTCACGTTCCAGTGAGCGTGCTTCAGCAGCAGGTGCAGGTCGTTCAGGTCGTGCAGACGTGCCTGGAGAACCTCGGAAATGCCCTTGCCTTCTTCGAGGGTCAGGCCGGGTGCGGTGTAGTTTGCGAATGCCATGATGGTCTCCTTCATGATGCTGTGATGCTTGTGGTTCGGTGGGATTTGTCGCCCCGCCGAATCGTTATTATGAGTAAATCATTTTAAGGAACCATTGTCAAGGTTATTTTGAGTAATTCGTAATAAATTGTCATCTATGTGTCGCGCCGCACTTAAAAGCCCCTGTTCAAAAGGCGCTGCTTAAACGTGTCAGCCCCAAATGCCCGCGTGGCTCACCGCCCAAGCACGCACAAAGGGTGGGACACGCGGTATCTCATATCGCGCATCCCACCCTTTATGGTGAAGCGTATTCAGTTTTCTACAGAGCTTCCGGCCTTTCTGTAGGGCTTCCCGCGTGCGAATCGGGCGGTTACGCCAGCGCGCGAACCGCCTCCAGAGTCAGCTCCTCATGCTTGAGGCGCGCGGTGCCCAGCTCCGCCGGAACCTCCAGCTCGCCCGGCACAACAATGACACGCATACCCGCCGCGGTCGCACTGCGCACGCCCGACGGGGAGTCCTCAAGAGCCACGCACTGAGTCGGATCAACACCAAGACGCTCCGCCGCCAAAAGATAGGGCTGCGGGTCCGGCTTGGGGTTGGTGGTCTCATCGTTGCCAATAACCACCGAGAACGTGCCCTCGGGTGCCGCGTTTGCGGTGCGGCGAGCCACGGAGGTGGTTGCGTTTGTGACGATGGCGGCCGGAATCTGTGCATCGTGAACCTCCGAGAGGAAACGCTCAATGCCAGGAAGGAACTCGACCGGCTGCTGCGCCAGGGCCTCGCGCACCTTCGCCACCAGTCGATCGTTAATCTCCTCGTCCGGCAGGTTCACGCCGCGCTCGCGCAGACGATCCAGGGTGAACTGCATCGACAGGCCCAGGCAATCGAGGGTGTCCTGCTCGGTCCAGGTGCCGCCAAATTCTGCGGTGAGAGCAACCTTTGCGGCAGCCCATACGGGTTCAGTATCGACGAGGGTTCCGTCGTGGTCGAAGAGAATGGCGGCGGGGAAGGTGTTCGTAGTCGTCATGTCATTAAGCCTACCGGTTTATTTCTGGGGCGAGTGTAGGGCAACGTCCCCAATCGTCACCAAAAAATCTGTGCCCGCATTCTGAGGGTTCTTGGCGATAGTGAGCAGTGCATCGGCAACGTCTTCACGGGCAATCGTGGGGATGCCCGGAGTTCGCTCGACGCTCGCCATGTCAAATACCTTCACCCCGCCCTTACCGGGCTTATCGGTCAGCCTGCCCGGATGAGCACGCGAAATATATGGCTGATATTCGGCAACCAGGGCGTCCGCCTTAACCTTGTCGGTGAAAATGCCGCGCATGATGACCTTGCACACCAGGCGCATGGGGAGGGACGCGGTCCGTACCGTATTGCCGACACCGTAGGCACTCATCAGAACGCAATGCTTTACGCCTGCGCCCGTGACCGCCTCCATGATGAGGGGCAGACGCTCCTGCATGAACGTGGAGGAGAGAAACTCTCGCACCGTGGCTTTCTGCCCCAGGACGCTCACCATGACGTCCTGCCCGGAGGATGCTGCGGCGAGCTGTTCGGCATCGTTCAGGGTCCCCGGAATGATAGTGAGATTTTGGTGCGCCCCCAAAAGCGCTTGTGCCCTATCGGGGTTGCGCACGTAGGCGGTGACGGTGTGCCCCTCCTCTAGGGCTTTGCGGGTGAAGAGGTAGCCGGTGCGGCCGGTTGCACCTAGAACCAGTATTTTCATGTGGGTCCCCATTCGTGACTGTGATTGTTGTGGGAGCCCGCAAGCGCCCAGTCCGGTCAGTATAGCAATGTGGTTTCGACTGGGGGCTTTTGGTTGAGGCTCTTTCAAGCGGGGTTTTGGCTAGGGCTCAGAGCAGTGCGGGGTGAAAAACGAAAAAAGTGGAGAAAATTTTTTGAAAACCCCTTGCGAAACATAGTTGAGTGGAGTAGACTCAAGTTATGTAATGCGAGGGGACGTAGGATAGGCCCCTGAATGCACGATACGAAAGGACATCATGGATATTAAGTTCACGACCAAGAGTCAAGAAGTCATCTCGGCGGCAAATACTAATGCTCAAACCGCCGGCAACCCCACTATTGAAACCGCACACATCCTCAAGGCCCTCATGGACCAGCGCGAAGGCGTCGCCGTAGCAGTCCTCAAGGCTGCAGGCCTGGATGTGGACGCTATCTCCGAGGCGGCATCCGCTGAAATCAAGAAGCTGCCGAAGGCATCCGGTGCCTCCGTGCAGAACGCCTCCCTCAGCCGTGCCGCGCTCTCCGCTCTGCAGGCGGCACAGACCCGCGCCCAGGGATTCGGAGATACCTACGTTTCTACCGAAATGATTCTGCTGGGCATTGCCAGCGGAACCGATAGCACCGCTGAAGCAATGCACAAGCTCGGCGCTACCGCAGAGCTCATCGCACAGACCATCCCCAACGTCCGAGGAGACCGCACCGTGGACACCCCCGACCCCGAGGGCACCTTCCAGGCTCTCGAAAAGTACGGCACCGACCTGACCGCCATTGCCCGCGCAGGCAAGCTTGACCCGGTCATCGGCCGCGACTCTGAGATTCGCCGCGTCGTGCAGGTGCTCTCCCGCCGAACCAAGAACAACCCCGTTCTGATTGGTGAGCCCGGCGTCGGTAAGACCGCCGTCGTGGAAGGCCTGGCACAGCGCATGGTTTCCGGCGACGTGCCCGAATCCCTGCGCGGCAAGACCCTCATCAGCCTGGACCTGGGCTCCATGGTCGCAGGCGCAAAGTACCGCGGTGAGTTCGAGGAGCGCCTGAAGGCAGTCCTCGAGGAAATCAAGAAGTCCGAAGGTCAGATCGTGACCTTCATCGATGAGATTCACACCGTCGTCGGTGCCGGCGCATCCGAAGGCTCCATGGACGCAGGCAACATGCTCAAGCCCATGCTTGCCCGTGGTGAGCTGCGCCTGATCGGTGCAACCACCCTGGACGAGTACCGCGAGAACATCGAGAAGGACCCCGCACTGGAGCGCCGCTTCCAGCAGGTGTACGTGGGCGAGCCCAGCGTAGATGACACCATCGGTATTCTGCGTGGCTTGAAGGAACGCTACGAGGCACACCACAAGGTGCAGATCGCTGACTCCGCGCTGGTTGCCGCAGCAACCCTGTCCAACCGTTACATTCCCTCCCGTCAGCTGCCTGACAAGGCAATTGACCTGATTGACGAGGCAGCATCCCGCCTGCGCATGGAAATTGACTCCGCACCGGAGGAAATCGACCAGCTGCGCCGCGCCGTGGACCGCCTCACCATGGAGGAACTGGCACTTGCCGACGAGACCGATCCCGCATCCGTGGAGCGTCTGGAAGCGTTGCGCAAGGACATGGCTGACAAGAAGGAACAGCTCGACGCCCTCAACGCTCGTTGGGAGGCCGAGAAGGCTAGCCTGAACCGTGTGGGTGACATCAAGACCCAGATTGACGAGCTACGTTCCCGCGCAGAGGTTGCACAGCGCGAGGGTAACCTCGCTGAGGCATCCCGCCTGCTCTACGGCGAGATTCCCGCAAAGCAGGCTGAGCTGGAAGAAGCACAGCGCGCCGAGGACACCGCCAAGAACGAGTCCATGGTCTCCGAAGAGGTCACCGCGGACGATATTGCCGAGGTGATTTCCTCCTGGACCGGTATTCCCGCAGGCCGCATGATGCAGGGTGAATCCGAGAAGCTGCTCGAAATGGAGAAGCGCATCGGTGCCCGCCTCATTGGCCAGGAAGCCGCAGTAGTCGCTGTCTCTGACGCTGTGCGCCGCGCCCGCGCCGGCATCTCCGACCCGAACCGCCCGATTGGTTCCTTCCTGTTCCTGGGCCCGACCGGTGTCGGTAAGACCGAGCTGGCTAAGGCACTGGCTGAGTTCCAGTTCGATGACGAGCGTGCCCTGGTACGCATCGACATGAGCGAGTACTCCGAGAAGCACACCGTGTCCCGCCTGGTCGGTGCCCCTCCCGGATACGTTGGCCACGAAGAGGGCGGTCAGCTGACCGAGGCTGTACGCCGTCGCCCCTACTCGGTGGTCCTGCTCGACGAGGTCGAGAAGGCACACCCCGAGGTCTTCGACATCCTGCTGCAGGTACTCGATGACGGCCGCCTGACCGACGGCCAGGGCCGCACCGTGGACTTCCGCAACGTCATCCTGATCCTGACCTCGAACCTCGGTTCGCAGTACCTGGTCAACCAGGATTTGCCCTTCGAGGAGCGATCCGAGAAGGCGCTGGAGGTTGTTCACCAGGCATTCCGCCCCGAGTTCCTCAACCGACTGGACGACATCATCATGTTCCAGCCCCTGTCGGCTGAGAACCTGGGCCAGATCGTGGGCCTGCAGATCAAGAGCATGGCTAAGCGTCTGGAGGACCGCCGCCTCACCCTGAACGTGACCGAGGCAGCCCTCGAGTGGCTGGGTAAGACCGGCTACGACCCGGCATTCGGTGCCCGCCCGCTGCGCCGCCTGGTTCAGCGTGAGATTGGCGACCGCCTGGCTCGCGGCATCCTCTCCGGCGCAATCCACGACGGCGACACCGTGACCGTGGACGTGAACCCGGACGTTGCCAGCGACGGCCTGTCGGTGACCTCCGAGCGTGAGCAGAAGGCTGAGAACTAAGCTCAACCGGTTGGCTGGGCGGACTTAGCCTGTGGCTGAGTTTGCACATTCGAAACCATAAGAAATAGGCTGTGGGGTACCCTCAAAAGGGGTACCCCACAGCCGTTTAACGCACTAGAACCGCACTAATACACAGAGCATTGAGGAGAAGAATGGACCGCTGGACTGACCACCAGAACTTCGCCGCCGCCGGTGAGCAGCGCGAAGAAATCGCCTCCGTGCACCGTGCCGCAATCCGCTCGATTCAGCGCGTTGTCTCTGAGAACGCCACCCCGCACGACGAAGAATACGCCTCCGCGGGTATTGCCAAGCTACTCAAAGCGGGTAAGGTTCTCGTGCTCACCGGCGCGGGAGTGAGCACCGAATCCGGCATCCCCGATTACCGCGGACCCGGCGGCTCCCTGCACGACCACCGCCCCATGACCTACCAGGAATTCCGCTACGATGACGCCGCCCGCCAACGCTACTGGGCGCGCTCCTACGTGGGTTGGCGCCGCATGCGCCGCGCCGAACCGAACCGCGCCCACTATGCGCTCGCCGAGCTGGAGCAGCTGGGTGCCGTGAGCGGCGTGATTACGCAGAACGTGGATGGGCTGCACGCCCGCGCCGGGAGTTCTAATCTGCTGGCCCTGCATGGCGACCTATCGCGCATCGTCTGCCTGGACTGCGGGCGAGATGAGGGCCGCGAGAGCTTGGATGCGCGCCTGGATGCCGCGAACCCCGGCTACCTGGACCGCTTGGAAGGCCGTGACCTGCGCGTGAACCCCGACGGTGACGTGGAACTGGACGACCGCTACATCCGCGACTTTCAGATGGTGCCCTGCTTGAATTGCGGTTCGACCCGCCTCAAGCCGGACGTGGTGTACTTTGGCGAATCCGTGCCCGCCGAGCGTAAGGCGCGCAAGGACGCCATGCTCGCCGAGTGCTCGGCGCTGCTGGTGGTCGGCTCTTCGGTGGCGGTTATGAGCAGCTACAAGATTGTGCTGGAGGCTCTGCGCGCCGGCAAGCCGGTCGCCGTCATCAATGGCGGTCCGGGTCGTGCGGATGCGAAAGCAACCTACCTGTGGCGCAGCGGCGTGGGTGAGGCACTGGAACTCATGCTCGACGCCGTTGACGTTTAAGGTTGCAGGGAGCGTTGCCGGGAATGTTGCAGAGGTCTAGACGGCGCTGTTTCTGCAGTGAATGCTGTTTCTCTGGCGAATTTTGCCGCGCGTGCACTGACCCAAAGTTAAGTGCACGAAAGTGCTATTTTGTGTTGCAAGTCATTGCAAATAGCCCCTGGACAGGCGGATACACCCATCGTGCGGGGATAAAATGATGGGATGGACATTCGACACACTATCACTCGCTTCGGTGCCACCGCCCTGATCGGTTGCGGTCTGGCGGTCACCGCAATCCCCGCAACTTTCGCTCAGAACAGTGAAGAGTCCGTCACCCACGTCTACTCTGACAAGGCTGCTTCCCACATTTCTGAGGTCTGGTACAAGGGCGAAACCCTGAAGATTACCGGTGAGGGCTTCCTGACTCAGGACGGCACCTCCGGTTCCGTTATCGCCATTAAGCTGAACAAGGGCTCCGTCAAGATTGACGGCAAGGACTACCTGGAAGTTCAGGCTGACGAGAAGGGCAACTTCTCCGTTTCCATTCCCTGGCAGAGCGACCTGGACGATCGCATCTCCGTGGACGTCTACCTGCTCTCCGGTTCCCTGAAGGACAACGACACCGCTCGCGGCGGCAAGGCAGCCACCGTGAAGATTGAGGCTCGTTCCGTTCAGGAAGCAACCCCCTCCGCTACCGCATCTGCGAGCGCTTCGGCAACCGCTTCCGTGGTGGCTACCCCCTCCGCATCTGTAGCTCCCTCTGTTACCCCCTCGGCATCGGCTACTGCCGCTGATGAGGTTGTTGCCTCCGTGGACGCAGAGATCAAGGACCGCGCCGATGAGAAGGCGTCCGCTACCGCTTCGGTGAGCCCCTCGGCTACCGCGTCGGCTTCCGCTTCTGTGGTTGCAACCCCCTCTGCTTCGGCTTCTGCTTCCGCATCGGCTTCCGCTTCGGCCACTACTGAGCAGAACGCACCTGTAGCGAACGAAGCGAAGGATCAGCTGGGTGATTCCACCTCCGCTACCGAGCAGGTGACCGCTTCGGCTGAGAGCACCCGCTTCGCGAACTGCGCAGAGGTTGCGGCTGCTGGCCTGGCGCCCATTCACGAAAGCCACCCGGACTTCCGTAAGAAGTTCGATAATGACAAGAATGATTGGGGCTGCGAGGTCATTAACAGCGAGGTGACCGACGGTTCCTCCTCCAACAGCTCCTCGGGTTCTTCTTCCCGTAACTCGGGCGGCCTGGACAACCTGGGCGGCGACTCCTCCTCTTCGAGCAGCTACACTTCGAGCCGTGCTCAGCGCTCTTCCCTGGCTAACACCGGTGCTTCTAACGCCTTCACCATTGCCGGTATGGGTCTGGTAGCTCTGGGCCTGGGTGTTGCTGGCGTGTCTGCTGTGCGCAACCGCAAGAACTCCTAAAACTATTGCCGCTACCCCGTGTGGTGGCGAGTGAGGGTCCCTTCCCCTGAATGCTTTTGAGTGTTCGGGCGGAGGGGATTTTCGCGTTTAACGGGGTGGTTTTTGCTGTTGGGTTGTGCTGATGGGATGGGGTATGTACTTGTTAGTTTCTTCAACGTGGGGTTGAGAGTTTGGGTGTGCACGGCGGTGCAAAAGGTCTCTATGGTTCAACCATGCCTTCAAGAAACCTTCAAGAAAAATATGTTTTGTGAGTCAGGTCATGGCAAATTAGCGTCTTGGGAGCCGGTATCCCAAGCTTCGCTCGTTAGAATGGGTGGCATGAATATTCGAAACAACATCGCACGCATTGGTGCCACCGCCCTCATCGGCTGTGGCCTCGTTGCTACTTCCGTCCCCGCGACCTTCGCTGTTGAAGGTGCGCCTCAGGTTGTCCACACCTACGCAGACTCTGCACAGTTCATCGCCCCCGACGTATGGGTTGAGGGTCAGGGTCTGAACATTGGCGGCGAGGGCTTCAAGACCGCTGACGGCACCTCCGGTTCCGTCCTGGCACTGAAGCTGAACAAGGGTGCTGTCAAGATTAATGGCCAGGACTACCTGGAAATCCACGCTGACGCGGCTGGCAACTTCTCCGTTACCATCCCCTGGCAGGAAGAGCTGCACGGCAGCGTTTCCGTTGACATTTACCTGCTGTCCGGCTCCCTGAAGGACGGCGACGTTCCCCGCGGCGGTAAGGCAGCTACCGTGACCATTAAGGTTGCAGAGCAGCCCGCACCGGCTCCTTCGGAGGACCCGACCCCCGCTCCTTCTCAGGACCCGACTCCGGAACCCACCCAGGATCCCACTCCCGAGCCCTCCAAGGAAGCAACTGCTGAGCCGACCACCGAGGCTCCCAAGCCTGCTGAAGAGACCTCCGCACCCGCAGTTGAGGATGCTAAGGAAACCAAGCCCGCTGAGGACCAGAAGCCTGCCGAAGAGCAGAAGTCTGAAGACCAGAAGTCTGACCAGGCTTCCGACTCCTCCGCAAAGGACGAGAAGACCTACAAGTACCAGAACTGTGCTGACGTGTGGGCAGACCGTGGTACCTCTATTCACAGGGGTGACCCGGACTTCCGCGATAAGTTCGACGCTGACGGTGACGATGAAGGTTGCGAAGAGCAGCCGAACTACGAGAACTCCAACAAGTCTGACAGCGTTTCGCTGAGCTCCGGCTCGAACGACAACCTGGACTCCGGTTCCTCGAACGCATCCTCCAAGAGCTCTTCTTCCCTGGCTAAGACCGGTGCATCCGGTGCGATGACCGCTGCTGGTCTGGGTCTGATTGCTCTGGGCGCTGGTGGCGCGACCATCGTGGCAACCCGCATGCGCAAGAAGGCATAATAACGCCTAGTCGCTAAGTTTTTAGCTGCTTTTATGGGCTCCCTCCATATCGGAGGGAGCCCATTTTTTATGCCTTTTGATACCGCAGAAGATATAGAAAACGTAGTGGAGAGAGGAAAAAAATAATAGCCTCTAGTGCATTTGACCAGCAGATTTACTAGAGACTTCTAACACTTATCTCTAAGTTAAGGGCAGCACAGGGTAAACACAGGCTTGCACGGGAATCTAGATACTACAAAGAACGCACAGCCCGAAGCTGAAGAACAGGCAGCTAGAGCTAAGCGAACATCACGACACGATATCTGGAGCACCCAATGACTATTCTGACCATGGCGATTGCCGATGCCATAGCCATCGCAGCTCTCTGCACCCTCTACATGGTGCGGCATCGCAACCGCGAACTGATGATTTCCTATGCGGTCATCAACGCCGGTATCTTCACCGTCTCGGTGGCGCTGGTATCCGCCGGATCGAACGCATCCGCTATGGGTATGGGCCTCTTCGGTGTCCTGTCGATTATCCGATTGCGTTCCACCGCCCTGAGTCAGCGCGAGGTGGGTTACTACTTCGTAGCCCTCTCGGTCGGCATGATTGCAGGTGTGAACATTAGCCCGGCGTACATCGCCTTCGGCCTCATGGCTACCCTGGTCGGCCTCATCGCGATTCTCGACTCGCGCAGCACCCCGGTCTCTGCTGAAAAGACTCAGACCGTTACCGCCGATCGTGCGATCAGCGACGAGGAAGAGCTCAAGGCATACCTGAGCGCTCGCCTGGGTTACACGGTCACCTCGGCAAAGATTACCGAGCTGGACATGGTGAACGACCTGGCCCGCGCCACCGTCACCTACCAGCCCAAGGAAACCACCGAGGGCGGCACCCCCGCGGCAGGGGAGGCGGCTCAGCCTGTAGCCGCTCAGACGGTAGCATCGCAGGCTCCTGCGGCTTACTCGGCAGCACCTCAGGTTCCCACAGCCGAGGCGCACACCACCCTGGACACCCGGATGGTTCCGCTCCAGCGCACCCTGGTGGGCAAGTAAGACCAGCCGGTATAAAAGCCTCCGATTCACTCCAACTGCACAAACTCTCCGATACCCACGACACGCCGCCCCCCAGCGCACAGCACGCAGGGGCGGCACCCCAGAAGGACGAAGACCCATGACTAACGCAGCCGCAAACATCATTCCCACAGAGTGGAAGAGCATCAGCCTCGAAGCCATGAACGAAAAGGCAGCCATGCAGACCCGCGTGGACCGCAAGTACATTGTCGACGCAGAAACCGCCGCCAAGGTACTCTCCACGCTCGACGCAGACGCCTCCGTCATGGAAATCGATGGCCAGCGCGACTTCGCCTACGACTCGGTCTACTTCGACACCCCGCAGATGCAGAGCTACCACTCGGCAGCCTACAGCCGCGACGACACCTTCAAGATCCGTACCCGTAGCTACCTGGACTCGGAACTGACCTTCCTGGAGGTCAAGACCGACGGTGAGCAGGATATGACCGTCAAGAAGCGTATCCCGTACACCTTCGAGAACCGCGATACGCTCACCGCGGAAGGTCACGAGTACATCACCGCAGCACTCGGCGATATCCTCGCCGGCCCCGTGCACAAGCTGGAGGCGGTTCTGACCACCGGCTACCGCCGTACCACGGTCTTCCTGCCGCAGAGCGAGAAGAACCCGGCCGCCTCCCGCATGACGGTGGACACCAACCTGACCTGGACCCCCATGTCCGAGAACATCCTCATGGCGGGCGTGAATTACCGCAACTTCCACGGCAACCTGGTTGGCACCACCTACGGCCTGCCGAATGCGGTCATCATCGAAACCAAGTCCGGCGTGGAGCCCTCCGTGGCAGACCAGCACCTCTGGGATGCGGGCATCACCCCCGCGAAGATTTCCAAGTTTGCAACCGGTATGGCGGCGCTGAACCCGCAGCTGGCAAGCAACAAGTGGGAAGAAACCATCAAGAACTGGATGCACCTGGAACCGGTCAACGGCACCCGCCTCAACGTGGATGACATGACCGAAGAGGACTACCAGAAGCTGCTGACCGAGCGTTTCGCAGCCGCCTAAACGGCAATCCGGCTAAAACGGCAACCTGGGATGCGCGGGTAGGGTAGTGCACCTACCTTACCCGCACCTCCCTAACCCGCTGAATCCCGAATCTAACCCCGAACCAAGCACAACATTGGCTTTATTCGCCCCACACAGGCAATAACCGCTCTCACACATATTCACATTTCACATACGTCTTACCCCCGTGGCGCTGGCTCTACGCGAGTGGTCACCCAAACACAAAGGAAAACCCGTGAAAAAGAGCAATATGATTAAGAGCGCAACCTCCATTACCCTCCTGGCAGCCCTGGCATTGACCGGCTGCGCGGCAACCTCGGCATCGAATGCCAGCGCATCGAGCGCAACCAGCACCTCCGCTTCGAGCACTTCGGGCACCACGTCGAAGGTGGCAGACTCCTTCTCCACCGACGTGAAGAGCGGTGCGAAGCTTGCCGAGGACACCCACTACTCCGCGAAGGATCTGACCTGGGATTCCTCCAGCGAAGTTACTATCGATCTTTCTAACCCGACCGCGACCGACGGCGTGACCGTCAGCGACGGCGTCATCACCATTACCAAGGCGGGTAACTACCGCCTGAGTGGCACCTACGAGGGCCAGATCAAGGTTGAGGCAGCCGACAGCGATATGGTCCGCCTGATTCTGGATAACGCGACCATCACCAACTCCACCGGCGCGGCAATCAACGTGGTTGAGGCGGATGAGGTCGTCATCTACACCGCCTCGGGCACCACCAACACCGTCTCTGACGGCTCCTCCTACTCGGATACCGCCAGCGGCAGCCCCGACGCCGCCATCTACTCCAAGAGCGACCTGACCCTGGCGGGCGAAGGTACCCTGAAGGTTGAAGGTAAGTACGAAGAGGGTATCCACACCTCTGATGGCCTGGTCATTGCCTCCGGCACCCTGGAAGTGAACGCGGCAAACACCGGCATCAAGGGTAAGGACTACGTCGATATCCTGGACGGCACCATCACCGTGACCGCAACCAAGGACGGCATCAAGGCAACTAACGACACCGACGGCAACCGCGGCTGGGTGCGCCTGAGCGGCGGTACCGTGAACATCTCTGCAGGTGATGACGGTTTCAAGGCTGAGCGCGTGCTTGAAATCTCCGGCGGTACCCTGAACATTACCCAGGCGAACGAGGGTATTGAAGCGCAGTACATCAACATCCTGGACGGCACCGTGAACGTGACCAGCTCCGATGACGGTATCAACGCCTCCTACAGCACCACCTCGACCAGCACTAGCTCGACCAGCACTGAGTCGACTACTGCAACCTCGACTAAGCAGAGCGCGCAGGGTGGCCAGAACTCTGCACCCCAGGCGCCCAGCGGTAGCGCAGGTCAGGCACCTGCAGGTGGCGGTCAGGCTCCCTCGGGCACTATGGGTCAGCCCCCGGCTGGCGGTGGCGCAGGTGGTGGCCACGGCACCTTCGAAGTGGTCGATGCAACCACCATCAACATCACCGGCGGTACCGTCACCGTGAACGCGAACGGCGACGGCATCGACTCCAACGGTACGGCAACCCTCTCGGGCGGCACCCTGGTCGTGAACGGCCCCTTCACCGGCGGTAACACCTCCCTGGACACCAACGGCGACCTGCTGCTCAACGGTACGACCGTGGCCGCGGGTAACTCCGGTGACATGTTCGAGGCGCCCTCGACCAACTCCACCAGCGGCTACGTGAAGATCAGCAACGTATCGAACCTGAGTGCCGGCACCACCGTACAGGTTGCCGACTCCTCCGGTAACGTGGTGGCAAACTACAAGGTGACTAACTCCAGCACCGCACTGATCCTGGTCTCCAGCTCCAAGATCACCAAGGGCGAGAGCTACACCGTGTACACCACCACCGATAGCGTGGATGCCTCCAGCACCACCCTGGCTTCTAACGCCACCTCGCTGGGCTCCTTCACCGCAAGCTAAGCGGTAGGAGTGCCCCTCAAGCTCCGTGCTGGATGTCATGACCGGCACGGTACCCTCTCTGACCCCGGTCTTGTGAGTGAGCCGGTAGGAGAGACGCCCGCCCCGCATTGGTTGTAGCGATACGTCCGGTGCGGGGCACTGTGGTGTCTGGGGTATGGCGTCTGGGGTAAAAAGCCGCGGGTGCAAAATAAAACGGTTGTTCCGGTGCGAAGAAGTGCTTTGATACGCAAAATAGGTGCCGTCCAGCGAGACATTCAGGGCTGAAACAGGGTACTCTATAGTGTAGTAAAGACTGTTGAACGATCCGAGAGCGATGCGCCGCACGTGCTGTTCGCCTCGGACAGGATGAAAGAGGGGGTCACGCCATGGGGCGCGGCCGTCAGAAGGCTAAAGCAACAAGGCAGGCTCGGGAGATGAAGTACTTCAGCCCCGAGACCGACTACAGCGCACTCGAGCGCGAGCTGAGCAGCGCGAAGAAAACGAAGTCCTCCGATTCGTCCCGCCGTCGCTATGACGACGAGGACGACTACTCGGCATACGCAGAAAAGTACGCGTCCTACGAGGATGAGGCATAAAGAATACGCGGAATGATTCGGTGCATATCGACCGAGCGTATTTCATAGATGATGAACCGGCTTGAGGCCCCGCACGGGGTGCTCAGCCGGTTTTTTCGTGCCCCCAGTTGTTTTGTGCCCGCAGTTGTTGTGTGCCCGCAGTTTGTGCGGATGCACCCGGATGTGAGCGCAAGGGTGGGCTGCCGGCGGGGGTCTTAACTATGTGGAGCACAAAGCCAATGCACATGTTTATACATAGATATGCATAGAGCCATCTGGTAATAGAGCGTAGTTGGTAATAAAAAAGCTTGAAATGAATAAGCATACATAGCTTCTGCACAGCTTAGTCATGCCTGGCACAGAGAATAGACCGGCATTCTAGAGACATGAACAACGAACAGAACATGACTCAGAACATTGACCAGACTACCCAGACCGCAGCGGAACAAGCTAACGCAGCACAAACCGCTGCAGAGCAGAAGCTAGCCAAGAAGAAGCTCACCCGTCGAATTTTCATCGGCGGCGGCCTCGGCGCACTCGCAGTAGTTGGCGGCGGCGCAGGCTGGGCGTACAACCGCTACCTGGCAGAGCACACCGAAATCGAAGATACCACCGCCTACGAGGCGGCAGCAGCCCAGGCAAACGCAAGCGCCTCCGGCTCCGCCACCGCAGATCCCACCGAACTGACCGGCGTGAAGGTCAACGGCCAGAGCCTCACCGCTAACGAAGGCTCGATTACCATCACCTCCACCACCACCGGCAGCGGCTCGGACGCGGTCGTCTCCTTCGTAGCAGACATCAAGCTCGACAACGCAACCCTGCTGCGAAGCGCCTTCGCCAACAACAAGTTCGGCCAGAACATCATCGACACCCCCTCGAACATGGCGTCCGAACACAACGGCATCTGGGCGATCAACGGCGACTACTACGGCTTCCGTACCACCGGCATCGTGATCCGAAACGGTGTTGTCTACCGTGACTCCGGTGCACGTGAAGGCCTCGCCTTCTACCGCGACGGCTCCGTCAAGCTCTACGACGAAACCGCAACCAACGCCCAGACCCTCGTCAACGAGGGCGTGTGGAACACCCTCTCCTTCGGCCCCGCACTGGTCAAGGACTCCGCAATCGTCGACGGCATCGACAGCGTCGAAGTGGACACCAACTTCGGTAACCACTCCATCCAGGGCTACCAGCCGCGAACCGGCGTGGGCGTGCTCGGCACCAACCACCTGGTCTTCATCGTGGTCGACGGCCGCTCCACCAACTACTCGCGTGGCGTGACCATGCCCGAGTTCGCCCAGATGTTCAAGGACCTCGGTTGCGTGAGCGCCTACAACCTGGACGGTGGTGGCTCCTCCGCCATGGTCTTCAACAACAAGCTGGTCAACCGCCCGCATGGTGGCACCAAGGAACGTGGCACCAGCGACATCCTCTACATTGCAGGGAGCGCATCGTGATTATCCTGATACCCGCCTATAAGCCGGACCAATCACTGGTCCGCCTTGCCCGGGCCCTGCGCGAACAGGACCCGCACGCCGAAATCCTCGTGATTGATGACGGATCCGGCAGCGCCTACGCACCCATCTTTACCGAACTGCGCATCGACGGCGTGACCGTGCAGACCCACCCCGCCAACAGGGGCAAGGGTGCGGCACTGCGCACCGGCATCGCCTGGGCGAAAGCAAACCGCCCTGGCGAGGTCATCGTCACCGCCGACGCGGACGGCCAGCACCTACCTCGGGACATCTTCCGTGTGGGTGTGCGCACCGAAACCGCCGCGGTGGCAGGCCAGAAGAGCATCATCCTCGGCGTGCGCACCAAGCCCGACCCGAATGCCGGCGAAGAAGGCACCAAGGTGCCGCTGCGCTCCAAAATTGGCAATAGCGCAACCGTAGGCTTCTTCGCCCTGGCGACCGGAGCCCGCGTGGCAGACACCCAGACCGGTCTGCGCGGCTTCACCCCGCAGATCCTGGACTGGCTACTGCAGATTCCCGGCGATAAGTACGAGTACGAGTTCTCCATGCTGCTTCGCGCAACCCGCGCAGACGTGGACCTGGTGCAGGTACCCATCGTGAAGGTCTACGAGCCGGGCAACCCGACCAGCCACTTTAGGCCTCTGCAGGACTCGGCGCTCATTTACGCACCGCTGCTTGCCTTCCTGGCTTCGTCTTTCCTGACCGGCTTCCTCGTGGATGCTATCGCTCTCTTCGTCCTGGTGGGCATGGGCGCTCCGCTGCTGGCAGCTGTGGTCGGTGCCCGCGTCATCTCGGCGCTGACGAACTTCACCGTCAACCGAATGCTCATGCACGACGGAGGCGCACGCCCCTCGGCATCCTCCTCGCTGGTACGGTACACCGTGTGCTGGCGGTGGGTATCCTCGCAGCCAACGCGGCTCTGATGGAAGCTTTGACCGGCCTGGGCGCGTCCCTGCTGGTCGCCAAGATCCTGACCGAACTGATTCTGATCCCGATCAGCTTCGCGGTCCAGCGCCGCTGGGTTTTTCTACCCACCCAGCGTCAGGAAAATACGCGAGAGAAGGCAGTAGCAACCAACGCCCCCTCGGGTTTGCGTGCGGTGAGCTACGAGTCGGCTCGCATGGAGGCAGCAGGTATCCGTACCGGTGCGCGCGCCTCCCAGGTACGCCCCTAGCTCGTCTACCCTAGCGTCCAGCTCGTTAGGGGCGTACCCCAAGATTTCTCCCACCTGTCAGTCGTGAGGGTGGGTGGGAGAAGCAAGCTGCAGCACCAAAAGCCGCAGCGTTTCTGTTCACGAAAAGCCCCCGCTGAGAAAATGAACTGCGCCCCGAAACTTGGACGCATTAAA
>NZ_KV801775.1:0-425 GCF_001810515.1 Rothia sp. HMSC075F09 | reverse complement strand
TATGAACTGACTGTGCGTGAAAATCTTCTTCTGGGTTTGCCGCAGGAGGCTGTTGAGCGTCTTGGTGATGCTGATTTGTGGTCGGCTTTGTCGGTGGCTTGTGCTGATGATTTTGTGCGTGGTCTTGAGGGTGGTTTGGATGCTCAGTTGGGTGAGTCGTTTGGTGGTGTTGGTCTTTCGGGTGGTCAGTGGCAGCGTTTGGCGTTGGCGCGTGTGGTTCTTCGGGATGCGCCGGTGTGGGTGTTGGATGAGCCGACCAGTGCTGTGGATGCTGAGACTGAGGAGGAGATTTTTGCTCGGTTGAAGGTGGCTGCTGTTGGGCGTTTGGTGGTGTTGGTGTCTCATCGTGCGTGGACGTTGCGTGGTGTTGATTCTGTGGTGGTGTTGGATGGTGGGTGTGTGGTGGAGCAAGGAACCTACCGGGA
>NZ_KV801774.1:54240-71660 GCF_001810515.1 Rothia sp. HMSC075F09 | reverse complement strand
GGGTGTGTGGTGGAGCAAGGAACCTACCGGGACCTAACGACCGACCCTACATCACGCTTCAGGAAGCTCTTCGCCTCCCAACTGGAGGGGAAATAACCACGCAACATACCCGCACAACGTAGAGTTAAAAACATGGAACGTATTGAATCTCCCGTCTACCGCAGGCTCGGCAACTCCGGTCTCGTCGTACCCAGCGTCGGCATCGGCTGCAATAACCTCGGCCGCCCCGGCACCCCCACCCGCACCCAAGAAGGTACCAACGAAGTCATCGCCGCCGCAGTCGACGCAGGCATCAGCTTCTTCGACATCGCAGACCTCTACGGCGCCGAACCCGGCCTCTCAGAAACCATGTTCGGCACCGCCCTCACCCAGCTCGGCCTCGACCGCGACGAACTGACCATCGTCACCAAATTCGGTCTGCCCGTCGGCGACCTCAACGGCAACGACCGCAACGCCCGCGGATCGCGCCGCTACATCATGCGCGCCGTCGAAGGTTCCCTCCGCCGCCTCGGCACCGACTACATCGACCTGTACTTCTACCACAGCCCCGATCCCAACACCCCCATCGAAGAAACCCTCAGTGCCCTCGACCAGCTCGTACGCGACGGTAAGGTCCGCTACCTGGGCCACTCCAACTTCTCCGGCTGGCAGCTCGCCCACGCCGAACACTGCGCCCACGAACTCGGCACCGAACGGTTCATCGTCGCTGAAAACCACTACAACCTGCTCGACCGCCGCGCAGAACTCGAAATCCTGCCCGCCGCACGGCACTTCGGCATGGGTGTGCTGCCGTACTTCCCGCTCGCTAACGGCCTGCTGACCGGCAAGTACCGCCGCGACAACATTCCCGCCGGTTCGCGCCTGTCCCACTCTAAGAAAAACGTGCTCGACGCCGCCAACTGGGACCAGCTCGAAGCCTTCCACAGCTTCTGCACCGAACGCGGCATCACCGAGGTGCAGGCGGCGTTCTCCTGGCTCGCACAGCAGTCGCCGGTCACCTCCGTCATTGCCGGTGCAACCAGCGCCGAGCAGGTGCGCGCCAACGCACAGGCGGCATGCCTGCGCTTCGACGCTGAGGACCTCGCCGCCCTGGACGCCATCTTCCCGGCACCCGAGAAGATCGCGCTGTTCTAAACTCCGGCTCCCTCTCAAAGGGACACTCAGGCGGTCGCACGTGTCGGCCGTAATATACGCTGAAAAATGTCCGTGGTGAGAAATAAATATCACCCGCCGCACGTTTTCGCTAGGATTAGGTGAGGTGTGTCTAACCTGACGCACCTCACCTAGCCCACTGACAGTGCTGAAGAACCACCAATGTCGGTGTAATCTCACCTAACCCCTCGGCATAAAGGACACCATGAGCGCACAGAGCACCGCCTCCACCCTGCCCCCTCTGGGCACCGGGAAGCACAGTCGATACCTCGGCATCATCGCACTCATCGCCACCTTCGGCGGTCTGCTCTTCGGCTACGACACCGGAGTAATCAACGGCGCGCTCGAACCCATGAGCCGCGAACTCGGCATGGATTCCACCGCCCAAGGCTGGGTCACCGGATCGCTCGCTTTCGCCGCCGCTATTGGCGCGCTCGGATGCGGCCGCATCTCTGACCGGTTCGGCCGCCGAACCACCATCATTGGGTTGTCCACCATCTTCTTCTTCGGCGCCCTGGCGTGCGTCTTCGCACCCAACGTCGCCGTGCTCATCACCGGACGCACCCTGCTCGGCCTGGCGGTCGGTGGCGCCTCCGCCGTAGTGCCCGTGTTCCTCGCAGAGCTCGCACCCTACGAAATTCGAGGCTCCCTCTCCGGCCGCAACGAGCTCATGGTCGTGGGCGGTCAGCTTGCCGCGTTCATCGTGAACGCCCTCATTGGCAACCTGTGGGGCGAGCACGACGGCGTGTGGCGCTGGATGTTCGCCATCTGCACCCTGCCCGCCATCGGCCTGTTCGTAGGTATGCTGCGTGTGCCCGAGTCGCCGCGCTGGCTGCTGCGCGTTGGCAAGCGTGAGCAGGCGCTTGAGGTGATGAAGCGCATCCGCTCCACCGAGCGTGCCGAGGCCGAAATTGCCGATATTGAGCGCACCCTGCAGGCGGAGGCGACCACCCAGAACAACGCGGCGGGTAAGGAAAGCGTGGGCGTGCGCGGCTGGTTCGTGCGCATCCTGCTCGTCGGTATTCTGGTCGGCGCGGGCCAGCAGCTGACCGGCATCAACTCGATCATGTACTACGGCATTAAGGTGCTCAAGGAAGCCGGTTTCAGCGAATCCGCGGCGCTCATCGCGAACATTGCGCCGGGTACGAT
Source organism: Rothia sp. HMSC075F09 (assembly GCF_001810515.1). Lineage (NCBI taxonomy): Bacteria > Bacillati > Actinomycetota > Actinomycetes > Micrococcales > Micrococcaceae > Rothia > Rothia sp. HMSC075F09. The sequence goes on along the minus strand of NZ_KV801774.1, from coordinate 69,359 downwards.
TGCGGTGCTCGGCTCGATCCTGTCGCTGCGCCTGATGGAGCGTGTGCCGCGCCGCGTCATGGTGATTACCGGCTATAGTTCGACCGCGTTTTTCCACGTGCTGATTGCGGGCGCATCCATGCTGCTGCCCGCCGATAATGCGGCGCGCCCCTGGATTCTGCTGGTGCTCATCGTCTGCTTTGTGGGCGCGATGCAGACCTGCCTGAACGTGTCCACGTGGGTGATTATGAGTGAGCTGTTCCCGCTGCGTGTGCGTGCGGCGGGTATGGGCATTTCGGCGTTTAGCGGCTGGATGATGAATGGTGTGCTGTCGCTGGCGTTCCCCGTGATTCTGGGTGCGGTCGGTCTGACCGGCTCCTTCATCGGCTTTGCCGTGGTGAACGTGATTATTGCGCTGCTGATGTTCCGCAACCTGCCGGAGACTCGCGGCGTGAGCCTGGAGCAGGTGGAGCGCGGCGTGATGGACGGCAGTATCTACCCCTCCGCACGCGGGCGCTAAACCCCGGCGGTTTTTAGGCAAGAATGAGGCGGGCGGCCCCTCCCCGGTGGAGGTGCCGCCCGCCTTGCAATATGCGTTGAAAGACTAGTCTGCAGGGTTCTCTGCGAGGAACTCGTCGAGGCCGATGCGGTAGCCGTCATCTTCGGCGCGTGCCTTGCGAAGAGCCTCAATGTCGAGGAGCTCTTCGTACTCTTCCAGCAGCTTCAAATCTTCGTAGGAGATGAGCGCGGCAACAGTCTTACCATTGCGGCTGATGAGGGGACGTTCGCCGGAGAACACGGCTTCATTGACTTTGGTTCCGAGGTTGTCGCGGAGTTCTTTAAGAGTCGTGACATTGGAACGAGTCCGGTGAGTGGTGACAGTCATGACTGGTTCCTTTCTGGGGTTTGTCCGTTAGCTCCGAGGATAGTTCCTGTGCAGGTTCTATTCAAGGGGCCGCAGTGCGAAGAAGGGTACAGGGCACGAGTAGGGAATTACCGCATTCTGTACATCATTGATAACGGTGCGGTTGTTGTTGAGGTCTTCCGAGTTGGTCATCGGCGAGAAGTCTATCGTGGCCTGTAGAGTGAGCGCGGCGTGATGGGTTGTAGTGCTGCCGCGACCGCACTGTTCGTTGAAGGAGAAGCAAGGAACCCCTACCCTGCGCCACCAACCCATAAGTGATACGGTCAAAGAACAAGTAAAGGCTACACGTGCTGAAATGCACGCCCGACCCTGCCCACACGCATCGCCCGGACGCCCGCATCCAGCACGCCACAACTCTATAACGAACACGGGTGAACAATGACTGAGAACGTACACAACGACTGGGACCTCCGAAGCGAAGAGGTTCAGAAGGACCAGGTAGCTGCCTACGACGCAATGCGCCGCCGTTGCCCTGTCGCCCACGACGAATTCATGGGCTACTCCGTCTTCAAAAACGCCGATGTACAGCACGTACTCGACCACCCCGAAATCTACTCTAACGTCGTCTCCACCCGCCACATCGCCGTCCCCAACGGCATGGACGCACCCGAACACACCACCTTCCGCGCGGTCAACGACAAGTACTTCACCCCCGAACGCCTCGAAAAGTTCGCACCCGTCATCCGCGACGCCGTGAAGGCCCTCATCGCGGACCTGCCCCGCGGCGAAGAAGTAGACGTCATGCAGGGCTTCGGCCAGGCATACGCAATGCGCGTGCAGAACGCCTTCATGGGCTGGCCCGCATGCCTCGAGCAGCCCCTCACCGAATGGATCGAGAAGAACCGCGTCGCCACCCTGCGCCGTGACCGCGAAGAAATCGCTAAGGTCGCCCTCGAATTCGACGGCTACATCCGCCAGCTGCTCGACGAGCGCCGCGAGGACGCTGCCGCCGGCAATCCCAAGGACGTCACCGCCGAACTGCTCACCGACACCGTGCAGCTGCCCGGCGAAGAACCCCGCACCATGACCGACGAAGAAATCGTCAGCCTCATCCGCAACTGGACCGTGGGCGAGCTGTCCACCGTCTCCGCAACCGTGGGCGTCTTCGTGAACTTCCTGGCACGCAACCGCGCCGAGCAGGACCGCCTGCGCGCATCCCTCGCCGAGGGCAACGCACTCGACGACCGCAGCGAAATTGCCCTCGCCGTTGAAGAAATCATGCGACTCGAAGACACCCTCGTCACCAACCGCCGCATCACCGCCCAGGACACCGAACTCGGCGGCCGCACCCTGCCCGCCGGCTCCCGCGTGACCATCAACTGGGCAAGCGCCAACCGCGACGAGGACGCCTTCGAAGACGCCCTCACCTACAACCCGCACCGCGACCAGTCCCGCAACCTCGTGTACGGCGACGGCATCCACGTCTGCCCCGGCGCGCCCCTGGCACGCCTGGAACTGCGCATCCTGCTCGAGGAGCTGCTGCGCGGCACCGAGTCCATTGAGATCGCGGACGAGAGCGAGAAGCCCGCAACCGTGAACGCCGTGTACCCGGTCTCCGGCTACTCGGTCGTGCGCGCCATCTTCAACTAGGCACGATTCAGCCCTAAAAAGGGCGAGGCGCCGAACCCCTGAGAATGGGGGTCGGCGCCTCGCGCTGTTAAGAGTACATATAAGAGTGAATAGTAGGGTAGTGGTGGCCGGTATCAGCCGCGCACTATAGATAAAACGGAATATTCCAAGACGGCTATATAGCCTAGTGGGTTATCCAAAAATGAATTTAGCGGCCGGAACTCGTTGCCGAAGGTTTCACCGAAGAACCCGCAGAGCCGCTCGCAGACGCACGAGCCGAAGCACTCGCAGAAGCCTCCGCCGCAGCTGATGCCGACTCCTCCGGGGACAGAGCCGTACCATCCGCATGAACACCAGCCATCGCCGGAGTCACACCATTCACGAAGCTCAACTTCGCCTGCTTGAACTGGTACTCGGGAGAGCAGGTCAGCTTGTACTTCGAATTCGCCAGCTCGCGAATCGACTTCACATAATTCTGAGTCTCCTCATACGGGGGAACACCGCCGTACTTCTCCACAGAACCCGGACCCGCGTTATAACCGGCGAGAACCACATCCTGCAGCTCATCCTCATTGGAGGCGTACTTCGCCAAACGAGTACGCAACTCACCCAGGTAGCGTGCCTGCGCCGCAATCGCATCGTGCGGGTTCAGAACATTACCGCCATTGCCGAAGTTGTAGTGGCCGCCGCTCCACGCATCATCAGTGAACTGTGCAATACCCTTAGCGCCCTGGTGGGACACAACGCCCACACGCCAGTGGCTCTCAGTCTCAATCTGCGCCGCCAGCACGCCGGGACGGAAACCCGCCACCTTAGAGCCCTCCTCGAAATCGGGTCGGAGAGCCGCCGGAGCATACGAAAGCTCCGTCATACCGCAATAGTCGTCATAGGTGGCTGCCAGGCCGGCAACACCGCCACCCAAAAGAACCGCAGAGGCAATAATCTGCCAATGCGCAAGTGCCCCGGCGAGAAAGCGAAGCGGGAAAGCTTTACGCTGCCGAGGGGAAGTCTGTGCGTCCGCCGAAGCGGGGATGTGGTTGTTGGCGCCCGTAGCGCTGCGCTCGGAAGAGGCGCTCGAAGTGCTATCTGCCATTCCTATAGACTAGCGCACCATCGCCGTTTATGGTGAAAAAACTCCCCTCCGTTGAGGTGAAAACCATAGTCAGAGAGTTCTTGGCGCGTCTTTACCGGAGTCAACATCAAGTGCAGGTACAGACTCCGTGCACGTGAAGGATGACCCCACCCGGTACACCTTTGACAGGGAGCACCAGGCGGGGTCAATCCATGATGGGGAGCTTCAGGAGTCCCTAACGGTTCGTCACCACGATCTTGCCGGCGGCACCGCGCTCCATCTCCGAGAAGGAGTGATTCACGAACGTGTACGTGCCAGACTCTAGGAACTGCATCTCCACGAAGCCGCCCTGAGCGGGCGCCAAATCGAGTGCCTGGCTGTGGCCGTCACGGCTACCGAACGCATCTGCGCCGCGGCGCATCAGGTAGCCGCCCTCCTTGTAGACCGTGTCGAACTGCGAACCGACCACGTGGAAGCTCGTGCCGTGGTTCGGGCCCGCAGCCATTACCCAAACACGGATACGCTCGCCCTTCTTCACCTGCAGCGGCTTCGCCTTGTACTGGGTTGCGTGGCCGTTGAACATGGTCAGCGTGGGGGTGCCCGCCGCAATCAGCTCCGGCGAGTTCTCCGCCAGCTTGTTACCGTCGGAGGCGGTCTTGCCGGTGTCGTGCAGGTACGCCTCGCCCTGAACCATCACGTACTCATGATCGACCGGGTCAAGGTCCGCCGGGTCAATGATGACCGCGCCGTACATGCCCTGGGTCATGTGCAGGCTCAGCGGGGCGGTGCCGCAGTGGTACAGCCAGATACCGGCACCCTTCGCCTCAAAACGGTAGACGAGACGCTCACCGGGGGCGATGGTCTTCATCGTGTTATCGGGGGAGACCATGCCCGCGTGGAAGTCCAGCGAGTGGCCCATCGTGCCGTTATTGATGAGTGTAATTTCAAAAATGTCGCCGACCTTGCCGCGCAGAATCGGTGCCATGTTCTGCCCGTTGAACGTCCACATGTGAACGGTCACGCCGGGCGCCACCTCGCGGTCGACTTCCTCAACTTCCAGGGTGACCTTGCGGACGGTCTTGCCGTTCACCTGCGTGGCGGTGTTCGGCGCTGGAATGTTCGGGTCGCGGTACTTGTAGCCGCTGCCGGGCGCTGCGGACATGTCAATCCTGCTGTTCGCAACGGTCATGAGGGTCGGGGTGCTACCCGACGCCGCGTGGTTGTGGGTGCCCGCAGAACCGTGGTTGTGGCCGCCCTGCGCCACCTGGTTTGCGGAGGCGCCGGTCGCCTTCACCTTAAACACCATGCCCAGGGAGCGGTGGCCCGCTACGGAGCAGTAGGCTTCCTGGTCGGCGCTGATGATGCCGGCGTCGACGGTTTTCGTTTCGCCGGGGTTGATGGTGCCGGTGGTTGCGCCGTTGTCGAAGGTCAGGTCGTGGGTCATGCTCTGGTCGTCGTTGGTGACCTCGACGACCAGGCGGTTACCGGCGGGCACCTCCACCTCTGCGGGGGTGAAGCGGTAGTTGCTGGTCGCCTTCACCTGCACGGTGGTGGTCTGACCGGTCGCAGCCACGGAGCCCGCCGAGGAGAACGACGGCAGGTTCAACGCGGACGGGTTCACGGCGAAGCCCAGCAGGAACGCCATGGCAACCGCGAGTGCCGCCTGGAAGCTCTGCTTGGCGTGCGGGACGGGTTCGGGGGTGAGCGCCTCCTGGTTGAAGACGGGCTTCTCGCCGCGGGCGCGTGCTGCCATCATTTCCTTGCGGGTGTTCACGGACGCCTTCACGCCGCGCACCATGAGCGGAATGAACGCCATGAGCGCCAACGCACCCACGATAGCGACGGCAATCTTAATGGACTGGCCCACCATGGAGCTGGGCATCATGAAGATCAGCAGCGCCAGGTTCACGGCGGTTACGCGTGCCGCCGCGAAACGGCTGAACTCCTTGTTGGAGGCGCGCACCACCGCCGGGCCGCCACCCATGCGCTGCGGCAGCAGGTAGCTCATCGCGCCGAGCAGCAGCTGCAACAGGAAGCCCACCACGAAGATGGGGGTCACGGCGCGCATGTCCAGCTGCGCGAAGGGGGCGGTCGCCACCATGTACGCGGTCGCCGCTACACCAACAATCAGCCAGAGGAAGCCCATGCCGACGCTCATCGGCGGGTACTCGTTCGGGCGCTTGGTTTGCAGGGTACGCACCATCACCCAGGCGACAATGAGCAGGCCAACCAGGTAGACGACCAGACCCGCAGCAGCGAGCGGACGCATCCCAAAAATCGCGCCGACAAGGGTCAACGCTAAGCCACCGCACATCAGGTACAGGGCGCGCAGACTGTGGGTGAGCGCCTTATCCACCATCTTGGTGCGCAGCATGGTCGGCCAGAACGTCACCAGCGTACCCACCGCGGTAATACCGACGAAGCCGAGCACGTTCACTGCCTCGTGCGCGAGCAGGAACTGCGAATGCAGGGTGCCGGACAGGTTCGGGTAGGCAATCATGCCGCCAAACGCCGCACCGAGGGGCAGCAGCAGCGCCGCAACAATGTAGAAGCGAATGGTCACACCGAACCGCGACGGCAGAGCCTGACGCACCTGCTTCAGCAGGTAGATGCCGTGCCAGGCGACCATCGAACCGACAATGAGGGCGCCCACCACCGTGGCGGCGTAGAGGCCGGGCACGCTCAGCTGACCGACCATGCCGATCATGAGCAGGAGGATACCGGCGTTCAGAATGAAGATGCGGCGCACCTGGGTTCCGCGGTGCTCGTCAGGAATCTTGATTTTCATGAGCGCTTCGGTGAAGTGCTGCGACCAAATCAGAATCGAGTTCGTAATCAGGCCGAGGGTGATAATGTGCACCATCAGCCAGCCGCTATTCGGAATAAACTTGTGCAACAGAAGTACGCCGACAAGGGTAAACATCCAGTGGGAGACCGGCTTGGAGGCGCGACGATGCCACGTACCGCGACCGGATGCGCGGCGTGCAATCTCTTCGGGGGTGAGGCTCGCGCCGGGCACATCAGCCGGACGCGCGCCAATGCTCAGGCCGGAGGAGCCGCCTCCGGAGACGTTTGCGGGCTTGCCGCTCGTGTTCTCACCTTCGGGTGGGGTGCCGAGATGTTCACTCACGTGATCACTGCTTTCACTGCTGGTTGTTCGTGGACGTCGGTGTGCGGGTCGGCACCGCTTGCCCCTGCGTTGGGGCGGGTGCCAATAAGCCCATTATATTGCCCGGATAGTACCAATTTTGAAGACATGACGTGCATATGAAGGCGGCTCATATCGTGATAGTTGTGTTTGTGCGCTCGAGCGGTTCTTCCCCTGTGAATCTTCTCCCCAATGCACCCTTCACAGGTGCGCACGATAAACTATTAGGATTCCAAAATCAGATGCCCGCCCACCCTACGCGCGCATCCGCCGGCACCAAGGTAAGGACAAACACCTCGTGACAAGGACTGATTCCACCACCCCCATTTGGGGAAAAATCGCCATTGCGGCACTCATCCTCATCATTGGCGGTGGATACGTCGTCAAAATGCTCACCAACCCCTTCAGCGGTATGGACTTCTCCATCTACCGCCTGGGCGCGATGACCATTTTTGATAACGAGGGCTTCACCCAGGACCTGTACTCCCCGACCCTGAACGATCACGGCGTCATCAAGCCGCCGTTCACGTACCCGCCGTTCGCGGCGATGCTGTTCTTGCCGTTCGCGTTCCTGCCCCTGGAGGTCGGCAAGGTCATTATGGTGGTCGGTTCGGCTGTGGTGGCGTGGTGGATTTCCACGATCATTTACAACTACGTGAATGCGCGCGGCCGTGAACTGCCGCTGCAGCAGTACTTTGGTCGTGCGGGCACGATTGCGGTGCTGACTATTCTGGTGGTTTCGGCGGGGCCGTGGCAGCGCACCCTGGACCTGATTCAGATTAACCCGTTCATTACGGCGCTGATTCTTGCCGATTTTGTGCGCCCGGCAACCCGCGTGCCGCGCGGCGTGCTGATTGGTATTGCGGGCGGCGTGAAGCTGACCCCGCTCGTGTTTGGTCTGATTCTGCTGGTCCGCCGCGACTGGAAGGGCATCGCGACCCTGGGTGCAACGTTCTTCGGCACCATTGCGCTGGGTTTCATTCTGATGCCTAAGGACGCACTGGAGTTCTGGTTCTCCGCGCTGACGAACCCCTCCCGTGTGGGTGGACTGAACTTTGTGGATAACGTCTCGATTCAGGGTTGGCTGCTGCACTTCGGTCTCTCTGAGAGCGCCGCGAAGCCCGTCTACTACGCCCTGGCGCTGGTCACGATTGTGCTGACTGCCGCACTGCTGTACCAGCTGGAACGCCGCGGTGCCGCGCTGGCGCAGGTGGCGGTGACCGCCTCCTTGATGGTGGCGCTGTCGCCGATTAGCTGGTCGCACCACAACGTGCTGCTGCCCCTGCTGGCTGCCGTGTTCATCATGGACGCGTTCCCGACCTATTTTGCGGTTCAGCCTGCGTGGCTGCGGGTGACGGCGACGGTGTTCGCGGTGGTTGCGGTGCTGGGCCTGTACCTGTCGCCGATTAGGATTGCGTCGTGGTTCCACGGTAGCGCGGATGGTTTGGAGCAGCTGGCTCCGGGCGCGTTGGCGGTTTCGGCTATTCCCGCGTTCTGCCTGTGGATGACGATGACGCTCTGGTCTATTGCCGCCCTGAGCGCGCCGGTGCGTGGCGCGAAGGTTGAGCCCGTGCAGTACGGTTCCGTGCGTAGCGATGCTCCTCTGGGCTGGTGGGGCGCTCGCGCCCTGGTGGCCGAGAGCGCCGAGTCTGTGCGTGCTGCTGATTCTCGTGAGGCAACCGCGTGAGCCGCGACAAGGAACTAGAAAAGACCCCTGTGAAGAATACTGACAAGAACTTAGCTACGACCGCGGAGAATACCGAGGCGGCTGCACCGAGGATTCCCTGGGCTTCGGCTAGCTCTACTACTGCACCGGTTGCGGAACCGGCTGCTGAAAGCACTGTAGAAAGTGCTGGGCCCGCCGCATCCTCTGCAGCCACCGCGGAAAAAGCGGCAAAGGAAGCCGCCGCCGAAGAAACCGCTAAGGCAGTCGAAAAGCCTGCGCGTCCCTGCTTCTTTGACCGCATCCCCGGTCTGCGTAGCGGCGCTCTGTGGGCGCACCTGCTGTTCATCCTGGTTGCCCTCTACGCCTTCGACTACGTGACCCACGCGGCGGCTGACGATATTTACGTCTACCGCCTGGGCGCTGTCTCCCTGGCGGACGGCCCGGACGGCTACCAGCTCTACGGCTTCCGTACGCGCGGCCTGCCGTTCACCTACCCGCCGTTTGCGGCGCTGCTCTTCTACCCGCTCGCGTTCCTCACGGAGCCGCAGAGCATGCTGCTGATTACCGCCATTATTTGCGCGCTCAGCTACTGGTGTGCGTACCTGCTGTACTCCTATGCGCGTAGCCGATCGTGGCGTCTGCCGTTGCAGAAGCACGTGGGTCATTGGGGTATGGTGTCGCTGATTGCGGCGCTGATTTGGATGTGCGGCCCGTGGCGTTTGACCACGCATTTTGGGCAGATTAACGCCATTATTCTGATGCTGATTCTTGCCGATTTTATGCGTCCGGCAACCCGCGTGCCGCGCGGCGTGCTGCTGGGTATTGCGGCGGGTATTAAGCTGACCCCGCTGGCGTTCGGTCTGCTGCTGCTCATGCGTAAGGACTGGAAGGGCATTGCGACCCTGGGCGCGAGCTTCGCCGCGACCGTGGGTATCGGCTTCCTGGTGATTCGTGAGGAGTCGCTGACGTTCTGGTTCCACGCGGTGCGTGACACTTCGCGTGTGGGTTGGTTCAGCTACTTCGATAACGTGTCGATTATGGGTACGCTGACCCACGCGGGCCTGCAGCACCACCTGACGGCTACCGCCCTGTCGGTGGTGCAGGTGGCGTTGACCCTGCTGATTGTGCTGGTCACCGCGGTTCTGTTGATTCCGCTGATTCGTGCTCGCGCGCTCATGGCGCAGCTGGCGCTGACCGCGTTCATGATGCTGCAGATTTCGCCGATTAGCTGGTCGCACCACAACACCTGGTACCCGCTGATGCTCGCCGCCGTGGTCATGGAAATCTTCCCGCTCATGTACCAGCGGGTCAGCTCCTTCGTCTTCACGCTGGCTGTTATCTTGGCGACTGCGGCACTGGTGGGCATGTACATTTCGCCGTTCTGGATCGTGCTGGCGTTCTCCCCGCACTTTAACTCGGAGCAGATTCTGATGGTGCCGGAAGGCTCCCTGGGCCTGATGGCGGGCACCATGCCGTACCAGCTGATGTACCTGTTCATCCTGGTGACGTTCTTCGTGTACCTGGCGAATCGTCAGCTGGTGGAGCGTGCGGCACGAGCCGCAGGTGACGAACTGGCGGAGGCGAAGTACTCCCGCTAAAGAAACCGCCCGCTCACGGCGGCTGCCCGCTCGAGGCGGTCGCTCGCCCGCGGCGGCGGGCGCCTCCAGCACGGGCATAACAGGGCTAAACCCCACCCGGCATAACCACTGGCATAAAAGTATCCCCCGCACCCATCACGGGCGCGGGGGATACTTTTATACCCAGCCTGCTGATTTAGTCAGCCAAGCTGCTAGTTAGTGCCGATGCTCCAAGTAACCGCGGAGTCGGTACGAACCTGCAGGTAGCTCTTGTTGCTCTGAACCCACTGCAGGCTGCTCTTCACGGTCGGCATGGTCGAGGAGAAGAACGGGTCGTTCTTGGTCGCGTTCAGAACGGTGAAGCCGCGGGTGGTCGGGCCGCTGGTCTGGAACTCCATGGCTGCCTCGGTGCCTTCGTAGGTGAAAGCGTAGTAGTTCATGGTGCTCTGGAACTTCTCACCCTTCTTGTAGTGGGGTGCGGAGTCTGCGTCGTAGACGCGGATGGTCCACTCGCCCTTACCGGTCAGCTCCAGCTTGCGGGTGGGGGTGGAGTGGCCGCTCGCGTCAATCCATGCGGTGCCCTTGAGCTCCTTGCCGTCGCGGGTGGAGTCGAGAACGCTCAGACCTGCGGTGATGTTGCCCTTGTCGTCACGGCTGGTGATGAAGGCGTTAACCACACCGTCTGCGGGCTTGAACTCGTAGTAGAGCAGGCCTGCGGACACATCGCCCTTGATCTTCTCAATGTCGATGGTGTCCTTATTATCGGCGACGGTCTTCTTGTATTCCTTGAACTCACCCTCGGGCATCTTCGCTTCAGCAGCAGCAACCGGCGCTGCCGAAGAAGCCGAAGCCGCGCTCTCAGATGCGGGCGCTGCGGAAGAAGCCTCAGAGGATGCCGCCGCGGAGGACGCCTCAGCGGAAGTAGCCGCCGCGCTCGCCGACTCGGAAGAAGCGGAGGCGGGGTTCGAGCCGCCACGCGGAATCAGCATGACAATCGCCAGGATGAGAACAATCAGCAGAGCCAGCGCACCACCGATAACACCCCAAATCTTAGTGCCGGAGAACAGACCCTTCTTCTCGGAGTCGTCCTCGCCCTGACCTGCAGGCTCGGTGACGTAGGGGTTGCTCAGTGCCACGGTTGCCTGGTCCTGATCGGACACCTGACCTGCGTAGGGCTGCTGAGCGTTGTACGGTTGACCCTGGTAGGGGTTGCCCTGGTACTGACCGCCCTGGACGTTCTGGCCGTCCTGGAAGCCCTGACCCTGGAAACCCTGGCCCTGGTACTGGCCACCCTGGAAGTTCTGGCCCTGGAAGCCCTCACCCTGGAAACCATCAGCCTGGTTCGGCTGGAAGCCGTTCGGTGCCTGACCCGCCGGGATGAACTGTGCGTTCTGGCCGCCCTGCGCGTTCTGGCCGGGCTGCATGTTCTGGCCGGGCTGTTCCGAGAGGTTCACGGTACGCTCGGACAGGTTGACGGTGCGCTCGGTTTCGGGGGTGTGGAACTCAACGAGCGGGGAGCTCTCAATAGTGTGGGGCGCCTCAGCAGCGGGTGCCTCAGCCGCGGGAGCCTCAACGATGGGCTCAGATACCGGTTCAGCTGCCGCCGGTGCCTCGGGGGCAACCTCGGCGACGGGCTCAACAACAACGGGCTCTGCAACAGGTTCGGAAACGACCGGCTCAGAAGCGGCGGGCTCGGAAACAGCAGGCTCGGACAGTGCCGGCTCAGCAACCGGAGCCTCAACAACGTGCGCCTCAACGGGCTGCTCGGAAGCAGCCTGCTCAGCAACAACAGGCTCGACAACCGGCGCTACGGGAGCCTCAGCAGCGGGCTCTGCATCTGCAGGCTCTTCAACTGCGGAAGACTGGGATGCGAGAACCTGCTCGGGCAGAGCGGTGCCGGTCAGCGGAACCTGAGTCAGGTGACGCATCGGCTTGGGCTCGGAGGACTCCTCAGCGGACTCAGCCTGGGACGCCTCAACGTGGGGCGCCTCTACCTGCTGTGCCTCAACGTGGGATGCCTCAGCCTGGGGTGCTGCCGCCTCCGGAACCTCGACGACCTGCTCACCTTCGAGCTCAGCGGCGAGCTGCTCCAGGTCAACGTCCTCAACGGTCAGCGGTGCTGCAGCTTCGGCGGGCTGCTCAGCCTCAACAGCGGGCTCAGCAACTACAGGCTCAGTAACCTGCTCAGCGGGAGCCGCCTCAGCAGCGGACTGCTCGGGAACCAGCGGCTCAATAGTAGCCTCTTCAACCTGAATGGGTTCGGGCTCGGGCTCTTCGACCCACAGCTGCCAACCTTCAGGAACGGGACCCCACGCGGGGTCGGGGCGCCACGTAGGAGTGGGGGCCCATCCAGCAGGAGGAGCGGGCCAGTTGGGCGGCGGATTGAAGACGAGTGCCATAAGAAAGCAGCCTTTCTGGTGCTGAAAAAACACCCCGGAAGAGCGGTCATCAGCGACTATGTATATGAGCGTATTATCGCTACAAATTATGGCATAGGTTCAGAAAATGAACCCCGTGAATGGTAGGTTTTTAGCCTTATTCACGGCTTTTTCAATGGTTTTGGAACATTCCGTATCAATCGGCACTTGAAGGTTTCCGTATGCCCGGTCACCATCGACCCCGCGGAGGCTAGGATTAAAGAATGAACACTACACCGCCTCCCGCACCCCCGCAGGTAGCCGCCGGAACCCCCGCTGCTCCTGCGCCTATTGCAGGTCTTGCCTACCACCGCCTCTCCCACGCCGACCCGAAATCCCGCTGGTTCTCACCCCTGCTGGAAGGTCTGCTCGGTGTCGCCGTATTTATTGGCCTCAACCTGATCATTTCAGTTGCCCTGGCTGCGACGATTATGGGTTCGGGACTTTCCCTCCAGGATGTAGCTACGAACCGCGCCGTCATTATGGAACACCCGGCGCTGTTCGCGCTGACGTTCCTCTCCCTTATCGCGATTGTGCCTTCGCTCTTTCTGGCACGCCTGGTCGTGGGTCCGAAGCCCTGGGGTCTGATCCATTCGGTGGCGGGTCGTCTGCGCCGCTCGCTACTGCTTCCGTACCTGGGTTTGAGCTTCGCTGTCTACGGCATCTACTACGCCGTGATGCTGGCGTTGAGCGGTGAGAGCCTGCCCGAATACCGCTATTTTCAACCTCCACAGGTTGAATTTTGGGTTTATGTGGCGATGATGCTGCTCCTAGTGCCCGTGCAGTGCTACGCCGAAGAGCTCGCCTACCGCGGCTTCATGATGCAGATGCTGGGCCGCTGGCTCCGCACCCCCTGGCTGCCGATTGTGCTGCCCGCCGTGCTGTTCATGCTCTCCCACGCCTACGACCCCTGGGGTCAGAGCACGATTCTCGCGATGGGTATTTACGCGGGTTTCCTCTGCTGGTACACCGGCGGTCTGGAGGCCTCCATCAGCCTGCACGTGGCAAATAACGTGATCCTGATGCTGCTGTCCATGGTGGCTGGTCTGGATCCGTTCGCCTCCGAGGGCGTGACCCCCGTGGATGCACTACAGGGCATCGCCCTGGAAGGCGTGTACGTGGTGCTCGCCTGCCTGATCTTCAATGCGCGCGCTCGCCGCGGCGAGGTTTCACGTGAAACACAACCGCTCAAGGTTGATAAATAGGCTATTTGGCGGGTTGTTCTAGCTCAGCTACCCCGGCCCGCCCGCCCCGCTCCATTCGAGCCTCACCAGGGCTCATACTTCACGCCGCGTGGACTACCAGCCCCGGTCACCCCATCAACACCCAAGAAAAGGTAGGGTTAAACCATGACTGTTGATGCTGTAAAAAATATTGAAGACCTCGCCGCATTCGTGGCGGAGTCGCCGGTCTCTTACCTCGCCGCGCGCACGGTAGCGCGCCGCCTGCAAGCAGCGGGCTTCACCGAGCTTGTAGAGACCGAAGCATGGGACCCGCAGATCGCAACCGGCCGTCACTTCGTCGTCCGTGACGGCGCGATTATCGCCTGGGCTGGCGGCGCGAAGGCGCAGAAGGCAAGCGGCTACCGCGTTCTGGGTGCGCACACCGACTCGCCCTCCCTGAAGGTCAAGCCCTCCTCCTCCATCACCACGAAGGGCTGGCACCAGATTGCCGTGGAGAACTATGGTGGTGCACTGCTGAACTCCTTCCTCGACCGTGAGCTGTGCGTGGCGGGTCGCCTCACCGTCTTGGAGGGCGGCGAGCTGAAGGACCGCCTGGTGCGCACCGGCCCGATTGCGCGCATCCCGCAGCTGGCACCGCACCTGGACCACAAGCGCAACGAACTGGTGCTGGACAAGCAGTTCAACATGTACCCCGTGTGGGGCGTGGACCCGGCGGAGAACGACGTGCTCGGCTACATGGCGAAGCACGTGATTGACGGCGAGCCGGTCGACCCGCAGAGCATCGTGGGTTACGACCTGCTGTTCGCTGATTCGCAGCCGCCGCGCCGCTTCGGTGCGGATCAGGAGCTGTTCGCTTCCGGTCGCCTGGATAACCTGTCTTCGGTGCATGCGGGTTTGACCGCCCTGGAGCGTTACGTTGCCGATAACGCGGATGAGCACGCCACCGAGACCGTGATGCTTGCGGCGTTCGACCATGAGGAGCTTGGTTCGGAGTCGCGTAGTGGTGCGGCTGGCCCGTTCCTGGAGGATATTCTGGTGCGCCTGTCCGCTGCGCGCGGTGAGAGCACGGAGGAGTACCGCCGTTCGGTGGCGGCGTCGTTCTGCCTGTCGGCTGATGCCGGTCACCTGGTGCATCCGAACTATCAGGGTCACCACGACCCGACCGTTCAGCCACTGCCCGGTGGTGGCCCGCTGTTGAAGATTAACGCGAACCAGCGTTATGCGACGGATTCGGTGGGTGCTGGCGTGTTTGCTGCGGCGTGTGCGAAGGCTGGTGTGCCGTATCAGGAGTTCGTGTCGAATAACAATATGCCGTGCGGTTCGACGATTGGCCCGATTACGGCGACTCGCCTGGGTATGCGCACCGTGGATGTGGGTATTGGTTTGCTGTCGATGCATTCGATGCGTGAGATGTGCCATGTGGACGATATGGCGTACATGACGCGCGCGGTGGAGGGCTTCTTCCGCCTCTAAATTGAACCCCGCTGAGGTATGAACAGTGGGGGTGTGGGCGCCGGGAACGTAAGGTTCCCGGCGCCCTTATTTTTTAAAAATTTTTCGGGGGGGGGGGGGGGGGGGTTTT
>NZ_KV801774.1:53110-54140 GCF_001810515.1 Rothia sp. HMSC075F09 | reverse complement strand
GGGGGGGGGGGGGGGGGGGGGAGTGTTTACCTCTTGAATAGGGTCTATGTGTACTGTAAAGTAACCCACAATACGTTATATACGTGTTGCACACTACTTGTTTTTGAGAAGTTTTCACCAATGATGGTGCGCCATCAGCTCGTCACCGGCGTAGCGAGCGAACCCCAACATGAAAGGCGGTTCCCATGTTCTTCGATATTTCTCTGATCCCGCTGGCGGTTTTGATCCTTGTGGGTCAACTGAAAAAAGCACCACCAAGGTTGCTAAACAACCCTAGCTATCAAAAGGAGAGGGAGCAGGTGCGAAAGCACCGGCGCATCCTGGATACGCTCGGCGTGGGTTTTGCTCTTGCCCTGATGATTATTCAGTGGGGTAACCCCGCGTTATCGCTTGCCTTTCAGGCGTTCGTTATTTGGTTGATTCCCAGCCAGCTGTATGATCTCTGGCAGAAGTTCAATGTGCCGCGTGGGGTACTCTTCGCGTGTGCTATCGCGCTAATCATTATTGAGTTTGGGTTGGCGCTCCTACCCTAACCTGCACCCTATAACAGTTGTGGCGGTGACCGAACAACGGTCACCGCCACAACTATTTTTAAGATGAGACAGACTCAGGTTAGACGGGGTTCGATTAGACAGGGTTGTCGGGGCTGGGCAGGGTTACCACCTCAGACCAACGAGTATCCTTAGCGGCCGCACGGTTCGCGTCGCTCTTCTGCTTCACATCGGCTGGTGCCTGCTGCGCCCACAACTCAAAAGCAACAATGTAGTTCTCAGGGTAGTTTGCCGCGAGCAGCTCCTGTCGGGTTGGGAAGTACTCCTTACCCTCTCGAATATCGACGTAGTTGCTTGCCTTGTAGGGGTCTGCGCTCTGGATATCAGCGCGCGGGCCGGAGGCTACCTTTCCGCTTGCCACGTTATTGTCATCGATAGCGCGCACCCACGCTGCGGCGTAGGCGTGATCAGCCTTGTTCTTCTCGTACAGTGCCAGGCACTCGGCTCCCGCTGATTCAGCTTCGGCGCGGGGGGGGGGG